>NZ_CAWQJR010000227.1:0-16878 GCF_963894935.1 Xenorhabdus sp. PB61.4 | reverse complement strand
AAAGAATATATTTTTTGTGCTGTGGTAAAAATAGTCTGTAATGATGATATTTAAACGATAAAAGGTTGTTTTATGATTCATCTCACACATTAGTGTAAATTTTTTTTACCCTGTTTTAATTAGTGTGCACCCCTTCACGAAAAACATTGTTTTCTTTAGTTATTATAAATACGTGTAATGGGATGAATACAGCACACGAACGTAATACATCAATGTAGCACAACATGATATTGGAGATTTAATTCTCCTGTTTTTTATTTTTCACTTTCATTTTTTAATCTTATTGCTGGTTCAATATGGCAAGTTATAAATATTCTAACGAGGAAATTTCATTAGAAATAATAATCAATAATACTGATTCTATCATTTTTTAAACGCGTCTTTTATTTTCACGAAAATAGTGACGGGTTTTTATTGCCCTGAATATATTGCGCACAGTTCGTGATAGCGGGACGTATTACCTAAAAATTAATCTTTGTGGGTGTCTTATTATGAAAAACATGAAGCCATTGGCTGCATTAATTGGATTATTGGTTATTTCTGGCAGCGCTGGTGCCGTTACGGTTTACAATGACAAGGGAACCAAAGTCGATTTGATTGGGCAGTTTCGTCTGAAGGCAAAAACCACCAGTCAGGATCGCGATATCAATATTCGCGATGATGGCAGCCGCATTGGTATTGGTGGTAGTCACCAATTAACCAGAGATATTCGCGTATTTGGTAAAATGGAATGGGGTTCAGATACTCAAAGATCAAATAGCGATAATTCTAAAACCAGTTTTGAAATGTACAACCGTCTTGGTTATATCGGTGCATCCCATCGTGATTATGGCCAGATTCAATTAGGCCGGACTTATATTCCTATTGATTGGGTAAAAAAATCCAGCTACGGCTATGGCAACACAGGTGTATTTTATTTCAGTGATGTCCTGAGCCGTGCAACAGGCTACAGCAATGACGGGGTGGGTAAAAACAATTTCGTGACCCGCCTGCCGCAAACGATTTTTATTCAGACCAACAGTTATGAAGGCTTTAAGCTTGCTGCCACTTACAGTGGTAAATCCGGTTCAGATAAAGATCGCCAGCATGGTGATTTGCGCCACGCCTATTCTGTTGTGGGTTTCTATGAATCAAAGTTTGGCCTGAAATTTGATGCTGGTTACTCCGCGGCAACGGGAGAAGCACACCGAAAAATAGCGGGTGGCGAGCGTAAAGTTTCTGACGTCTCTCCGCAAGACAGTTTACTGGCTTTTGGTATGGAATATTACTTCCCCGGACGTCAATTCTCTGTTGGTGTGGATTACGGTCAGGCACGTTCCCGCAATTCAGGCATGATTTATCAGGAAGGCAGAAATAATAAACTCAGTTCCAATTCCGTCAAAGGAAACTGGAAAGCAAACCTGTATGGCCTGGGTGCGAAATGGCACTGGGATAAAATTGAAAGCGGCATGTATGCAGGTTATTACCTGCGTGACGGTGATTCCAACACATTCAACTATAAAAAACAGACTTACACCGTTGGTTTAGATAAACGTTTTTCAGTTTCTCAGTACAATAGCATACGTCTGTTTGTTGAAGCGGCATACGATGATGCCCGCAGTGACAACCCGGTTTACAGAGATAAGAAACAGACCATTCTGGAAACCGGTGCACGTTTGTTTTTTTAATTGAATAAATTCTTTCTAAGAAAAATGTTATGGGAGAACTTTTACCGGTTCTCCTCTCTACAAAGGGGTATAACATGTTGAAGCATGGGTTGAAAATTTCAGCACTGGCAATGTTGGTGGCCTTTAATGTCAATGCAGCGACCGTTGATTTACGGGTTATGGAAACATCAGATGTTCATAGCAACCTGATGGATTTCGATTACTTTAAGGATAAACCGACTGAACAGTTTGGTCTGGTTCGTACAGCAAGCCTGATTAAAGCAGCCAAATCTGAAGTGACCAATGCCATTCTGGTTGATAACGGTGACCTGATTCAGGGTAGCCCGATGGCAGATTATATGGCGGCAAAAGGGCTGAAACAGGGTGAAGTTCACCCGGCTCACCAACTTATGAACACCATGGGTTATACCGTAGGTAACTTCGGTAATCATGAGTTCAATTTTGGTCTGGATTACCTGAAACAGGCGATAGCGGGGGCTGAGTTCCCTTATGTCAACGCCAATATTATGGATGCCAAAACCGGTAAAAATTACTTTACCCCTTATATTATTGTTGATACTCCGGTTAAAGATCGGGAAGGTAAAGAGCACTCGATTAAGATCGGTTATATCGGTTTTGTTCCGCCACAGATCAGTATCTGGGATAAAGCGAATCTGGATGGCAAAGTTGTTGTCAACGATATCACCGAAACGGCGAAAAAATTCGTACCTGAAATGAAAAAAGCAGGGGCAGATCTGATTATTGCCATTCCGCACTCCGGTTTCTCGCAGGAACCTTATAAAGCAATGGCGGAAAACTCGGTTTACTACCTGAGCGAAGTTCCCGGCATAAATGCCATTATGTTCGGTCATTCCCACGGCGTTTTCCCAAATAAAGAATATGCCGGAATTAAAGGTGTCGATGTTACTAACGGCACTGTCAATGGTATTCCTGCTGTGATGCCGGGCCAGTGGGGAGATCATCTGGGTGTTGTTGATATGGTTATCAATAACGACGGTGGTGAGTGGAAAGTGGAATCTGCCAAAGCAGAAGCGCGCCCTATCTACGATAAAGCCCATAAGAAAGCACTGGTTGAACGTGATGATAAGCTGGCGGCTATTATCGATAAAGCTAATCAGGGAACCCGTGATTTTGTCGGTAAGCACATTGGTAAAGCCTCTGCCAATATGTACAGTTATCTCGCCCTGATCCAGAGTGATCCGACGGTTCAGATCGTCAATGATGCGCAGGTTGATTACACCAAACGCTTTATCAAAGGCGATCCTGATCTGGCTGACTTACCGGTTCTGGGAGCTGCTGCACCATTCAAAGCGGGTGGACGTAAAAATGCTCCCGCTGACTTCGTTGAAGTAGAAAAAGGTGATCTGTCATTCCGTAATGCCGCGGATCTGTATCTCTACCCGAACACGCTGGTTGTAGTCAAAGCGAGTGGTGCTGATGTTACTGAATGGCTGGAATGTTCAGTGGGTATGTATAACCAGATCGATCCGAATTCGACCAAGCCACAGGAATTACTGAACTGGGATGGTTTCCGTACATATAATTTCGACACCATTAGTGGCGTCAACTATAAGGTGGATCTGACTCAACCCGCAAAATATGATACGGATTGCCAGTTGATCAATAAAGGTGCGAACCGTATCAAGGATGTTACCTATCAGGGTAAGCCTATCGATCCAAAAGCCACCTTCCTGATTGCCACCAATAACTACCGTGGTTACGGCGGTAAATTTGCCGGAACCGGAGAAACTCATATCGCATTTGCCTCACCGGATGAAAACCGCTCCGTTCTGGCAGCTTATATTTCCAGAACAACCAAAGAGCAGGGTGTGGTATCAACACAGGCGGAAAATAACTGGTCATTCCTGCCAATCAAAACAGATAAGCAACTGGATATCCGTTTTGAAACTTCTCCATCAGAAAAAGCAGCGAAATTTATTAAAGAACATGCCCAATATCCGGTGAAATACCTGAAAAATGATGATGTCGGGTTTGCCATTTATCAAATTGATCTGACCGATAAAAAATAACGCTTAATTGTCCTTACTATAAATTTCAGGTTGCAGTTTTTGGGCTGCAACCTGAAAGATGACAGTTATATTTTGATAGCTGATTTAAAGAGATAATGAGATGAATTATAAATATAAATTACTTCCGATTGTGATTGGCGCAGCATTGCTGGCAGGGTGTGCAACCAAGCCAGCTAATGAATCATCAAATATCGTGGATGTACGAGTTCTGGGGCTGAATGATTTTCATGGCGCGTTGAAGGCACCTAAAAATCAATCCGGCGGTATTGAACATATGGCAACGCTGATTAAAGAGCTGAAACAGGATAATCCGAATAATATCGTGGTTGCCGCCGGTGATTTGATTGGTGCCAGCCCGCTGCTTTCCTCAATGTTCCACGATGAGCCCAGTATTGAAGCTCTGACCCTTGCCGGTCTGGAAGCCACTTCGGTGGGGAATCACGAATTTGATAAAGGTAAAACTGAGCTGTTGCGTAAACAGAATGGTGGCTGCCATCCGGTAACAGGTTGTCAGGGGCCAGCACCATTTAAAGGCGCTGGGTTTCAGTATCTGTCGGCTAACGTCACAGTTGATGAAACAGGTAAAACCTTATTCCCGGAATATGTCATCAAAGAATTTGAAGGAATTCCGGTGGCCTTTATTGGTCTGACACTGGAAGGCACACCGGCAATTGTGACACCTCAGGGAACGGCAGGTCTGAGTTTTTCCAACGAAGTTAAAACCATCAATGCGCTGGTGCCAGAATTGCAGAAAAAGGGTGTAAAAGCCATTGGGGTACTGATCCACGAAGGTGCAATGCAAAGACGTGACGCTGGTGGTGTTGATGTTAATGCCTGTAATGGCATAACCGGAAAAATCATCGATATCGTCAATCAGTTAGATAAAGAAGTGGATTTCGTGATCAGCGGCCATACTCATCAGGCTTATAACTGCGTGATTAATGGTAAATCTGTCACTTCTGCTCAGGCTAATGGCGCTTTGCTCACTAAGCTGGATCTGAAACTGGATAAAACCACCAGAGATGTTGTTGATTTAAAAGCAAAAAATATTTGGGTTGATAACTATAAATATGGCAAAGACCCGAAAGTGACCGAGTTATTATCTTCTTACGAAAAAATAGCGACACCTCTGGCAAATCGCGTGATCGGGAAACTGGAAAGTGATCTGAATAAGAAACCGACATCCGGTGGTGAATCTGCGTTGGGTAAAGTGATAGCAGATGCACACCTGTATGCCACAACGGCAAAAGAGAGTGGCGGTGCTGTGATTGCTTTCGTAAATAATGGCGGTATCCGTGCGCCAATGGATGCAGGGGATGTCACTTATAACGCGATTTACACCGTGCAGCCGTTCTCTAATGTGATGGTGACTAAGACACTGACCGGTGAACAGATCAAGCGTGCGTTGGAACAACAGTGGGATCGTACGCGCCCAAGTGTGATGGCGGTATCTCATACTCTTGAATACTCGTGGGATAGCTCAAAACCGGCAGGGCAGCGAGTGATCGCCAGCTCTATGAAAATTAATGGCAAGCCAGTTGATATGAAAGCCAAATACCGTGTAGCGGCTAACGAATATCTGGCAACCGGAGGCAGTAATTTCTCCGTATTTAAAGAAGGCACCGATCCGGTATACAGTGTTCCTGATGTGGATGCGGTGGTGAAATATTTTGCCGAGAAATCACCGATTGCTTACCCGAAAAAAGACAGGATCACGGATATAAGTAGCCAATAATGTGATGGTGATTGTAAATACAAAAAATTACTGTAGATAAAATCACCAGCAAACAGGTACTGTAATCTTTCGGCTGTTTTAAATAATAAGTGCAATGCTAATTGTTATGCATTGCACTTATATTTTTAATCTTTTCAAATTAAGTGAATATATTACTTATAAGCGTAATATTTATAACGTAATAATAATTAAGGTAGTAATAATAAATGAGATATTGAATAAATAATAAAAACAGTTATGGAGAGCGCTAATATGAAAAAAATAATGGCAAGGCTAATAAAAAATAAAATTGCCAGAGTATTAACCTGTTCTGTAAGTCTTATACTGGGAAGTGCCACATATTCTTACGCTGCTGTAGTTCCTGCCGGAACCCAATTAGCCGAAAAGCAAGAAATCACCCGCAATAATTTTGCCGAACCTACTTCTTTGGATCCGCATAAATCAGACAGTAGCAGTGAATTTGATATTTTAGTGGATCTCTTTGAACGTCTAGTGGATACCGACAAAGAAGAAAAAATTATTCCCGCTTTAGCCGAACGTTGGGAAACTAAAGATAATAAAACATGGGTTTTTTATTTAAGAAAAGAGGCGAAGTGGTCAGATGGTTCGCCGGTAACTGCCCATGATGTGGTGTTCACTTGGCGGCGGTTGGTGACGCCGGATACTGTTTCTCCTTATGGGAGTTATCTGGTTCAGGCTAATGTTATCAATGCACAGGCTGTATTATCCGGTAAGAAAAAACCAGAAGAACTTGGTATTAAGGCCCTGAATGATACAACCTTAGAAGTCACACTGGAAAAGCCAAAAGCAGGCCTTTTGCAAATGTTGGCACATGCGGTGATGTCTCCACTTAATGAAAAGGTTGTGACAAAACATGGTAACAAATGGACACAGCCACAATTTTTTGTCAGTAACGGGCCTTTTACACTTTCTGAGTGGGTCGTGAATGAGAAAATTGTTGGTGTCAGAAATCCTCATTATTGGGATAATAAAAATACCATAATTAATAAAGTTACTTACTTGCCAATATCTGATTATAAGGCGGATCTTAATCGCTATCTGGCAGGAGAACTTGATATTTCTAATGGTGGGCCAACAGATTTCTTTTCTAAATTACAAAAAGAACTGGGTGATCAATTCCATATTAAACCGATAATGAGTGTTTCTTATTATCTTTTCAATACGCAAAAACCCCCATTTAACGATGTGCGGGTCAGACAGGCACTGACTTTAGCGTTGGACAGGGATGTAATTGCTGGCAGGGTGCTAGGGCAAGGCCAAAAACCAGCTTATCATGTAGTTTCTCCGGGTAGTGGAGGGATGGAATTAAAACATCCTGATTATGCCTCGTGGACGCAGGAACAACGCGTTGAAAAAGCTAAAGCGTTATTAAATGAAGCGGGTTTTAATGAAGGTAATCCACTGAAATTTAAACTTTTATATAACACTTCTGATGCTCATAAAAGACTTGCTATTGCTGCCAGTTCAATATGGAAAAAGAACCTCGGTGTTGATGCTATTCTGGAAAATCAGGAAAGTAAATCGCAGACAGAATCGCTGTATCAGGGGAACTTTGAGGTTGGCAGATATGCCTGGCAGGCAGATTATAATAGCCCGTTTACCTTTCTGGAAATTTTCATGACAGGAAATACAAATAATATAACAAAATACAGTAATCCAGAGTTTGATAAGTTAGTATTAAAGGCAGATGAAACTAATGATCAAGCGATTTATCAAAAAGCACTTGATATTATTACCCATGATTCACCTGCCATTCCAGTTTATTACTTTGTTCGTGTTAAATTAGTTAAGCCTCATGTCGGCGGCCTGTTTGTCAGCCCATTGGGACATATTATGACAAAAGATCTTTATATTATTAAACATTAATATTCAATAGAAATAGCCTGCTTATAACAGGCTATTTCTAAATTAAATATTTAATTAAAATCGTTAACGTAAAGAAAATAAAAATATAATAATGGGGGTAACCAAACGATGCAGAAAATAATTTCTGGAATGATAAAAAACACAACATCGAAAGTATTAACCTGTTCAGTAGCAATTGTATTAGGCAGTATCGGTTTTTCTGCTCAGGCGGCGGTTGTGCCACCCGGTACAGAGTTGGCAGAAAGACAGGAAATCGTGCGTAATAACGGCTCATTTCCTGCTTCATTGGATGTACATAAAGTAGAAAGTAATACTGAGTTAGATATCATTCATGATTTGTTTGATGGTCTGGTCTATACCGACAGAAAAGGTAATATCGAACCCAGACTGGCGGAGCGCTGGGAAACCAAGGATAACCAGACATGGGTTTTCCATTTAAGAAAAGATATTAAATGGTCTGATGGCACACCAATTACCGCTCATGATGTGGTATTCAGCTGGCGGCGTTTACTTGAGCCGACAATGGGTTCTCCTTATGGTAGCTATCTTGCAACCGCTCATGTGACAAATGCGAATGATGTATTGCTTGGTAAGAAAAAAGCCGAAGAACTTGGGGTAAAAGCGCTGGATGATTCTACACTGGAAGTGAAATTGGATAAGCCAGTCGCGTATTTCTTACAAATGTTAACTCATCCGGTTATGGTTCCTATCAGTGAAAAAACAGTCAATAAATATGGTGATAGGTGGACGCAGCCTGAAACATTCGTTGGCAGTGGTGCCTTTAAACTGTCTGAGTGGACAGTAAATGAAAAGGTCGTTGGGGTCAGAAATCCTCAATATTGGGATGATAAAAACACAGTCATTAATAAAGTGACTTATGTCACCATCGTATCTGAAAAAGCCGATCTGAACCGTTACCTTGCAGGTGAAATTGATATAACTAAAACAATCGCATTAGATGCTTTTGCATCATTAAAAAAAGAAATTCCCGATCAGATGCATATTACGCCTATGCTATCCACTTATTATTATGCTTTTAATAACAAGAAACCACCATTCAATGATGTCAGGGTCAGGTTGGCATTAAGCTTAGCCATTGACAGAGATGTTATTGCCGATAAGGTTTTGGGGCAGGGGCAATTACCGGCTTATAATGTCCTTCCGCCTAATATTGGTGGGTTAAATCTAACTCCGCCTGAGTATGCAGGATGGACACAAGAACAGCGGATTAAAAAAGCCAGGGAATTATTAAACGAAGCCGGATTCAATAAAAATAATCCACTAAAAATTGATTTGCTTTATAACACAAGAGAAACTCATAAAAAAATAGCTATAGCAGTCAGTTCAATGTGGAAAAAAAATCTTGATGTGAATGCTGTACTGCAAAATCAGGAATGGAAAGTCATGCTGGATAATATGCATCAGGGTAAATTTGATATAGTCAGGTATGCATGGGTAGCAGATTATAATAGCCCGATGTCATTTCTGGATATTTTCGTAACAGGCAATAGTAATAATATCCAGCTCTATGAAAATAGTGATTTTGATCAAATGGTCCTTAAATCAGGGGAAACTAACGACATAAAACATTATCAAAATGCAATGGATATCATAACCAATGACACACCTGTTATTCCTATTTATTACTACGTGAGTAATAAGATGGTAAAACCTTATATTGGTGGTTTTCATCCTACTCCCATGGAATATATTTCAACGAAAGATCTTTATGTCATAAAACATTAATAAACAGATGGAGAGTCTTAATAGGCTCTCATCCCATTTGCAGGATTAAAATAATGAAAATAAAAAATATTAAAAATAGAGCTATAAAACAATTATCCTGTCTATCTGTAATAATATTAGCCGGTGTAGTTACTGTATCCCATGCAGCCATTATTCCACCCGGAACACAATTAGCGGAAAAGCAGGAAGTGGTACGTAATAATGGTAGTGAGCCTGTTTCATTGGATGTGCATAAAGTTGAAAGTGATACCGATTTTAATATTATTTATGATTTTTTCGATAATCTAGTGTATACCGACAAGCAAGGTAATATTGCTCCCTTATTAGCAACTAGCTGGGAAACTCAGGATAATCAAAACTGGGTCTTTCGTTTAAGACAGGACGCTAGATGGTCTGATGGTTCTTCTATCACTGCCCATGATGTGGTTTTTAGCTGGCAGCGTTTACTTGATCCGGCAGTCGGCTCACCTTATGGAAACTATCTTATTGATGCTGCGGTAATGAATGCTAAAGATGTGCTTAAAGGCACAAAGAGTGCCAATGAATTAGGCATAAAAGCATTGGATAATTATACGTTCGAAGTGAAGTTAGATAAACCTATCGGGGATTTTATACAGAGACTGGCTCACCCTGTCATGGTTCCTGTCAGCGAAAAAGTGGTCAGAAAATATGGTGATAAATGGATACAGCCTGAACACTTTGTTAGTAGCGGTGCATTCAAATTATCTGAATGGATAGTCAATGAGAAAATAGTTGGCGTTAAAAACCCCTATTATTGGGATAATAAAAATGTTGTTATTAATAAAGTAACGTACCTTACTTTAGAGTCAGCGAAATCTGATTTGAACCGTTATCTGGCGGGTGAAATTGATATCACGCTGACAATTCCACAGGATTCGTTTGCATCATTAAAGCAAAAATATCCGGAACAAGTGCATGTTTCTCCCAGACTGGGAGCTTATTATTATGAAATTAATAACGGAAAAGCACCGTTTACTGATATTCGGGTCAGGCAGGCATTAAATCTGGCAATAGACAGAGATATTATCGCTGATAAAGTGTTAGGGCAGGGGCAAAAGCCTATTTATACTTTCCTACCTCCCGGTATTGGCGGTTTTGATTTTAAACAACCGGATTTTGCTGATTGGACGCAGGAACAGCGGGTTGAAAAAGCCAGAGCATTATTAAAGGAAGCCGGATTTAACCAGAACAATCCACTTAAATTTACCCTGTTGTATAACACGCTTGAAGCTCATAAGAAAGTGGCTATTGCCCTTAGCTCAATGTGGAAAAAAAATCTGGGTATTGAGGCAACCCTACAAAATCAGGAATGGAAAGTAGTGCTCGATAATAAATATCAGGGTAAATATGATCTTGTCAGGTATGGTTGGATTGCAGACTATGATAGCCCGATGACATATTTCAATATATTCACTACAGACCACACACAAAATTCATCATATTATTCAAATAAAAAATTTGATGAAATAGTGATGGAATCAGGAAAAACAAATGATAAAGCGGGTTACCAAAAAGCATTAGATATTATTACTGAGGATACACCAATTATTCCTATTTATTCGGCTGTAAATCATAAAATGATTAAACCTTATCTTGGTGGTGTTTATGTTGATCCACGAGGTTATTATCTGACAAAAGATATGTATGTGATTAAACATTAAATACCGATTTAATAAAATGATTGCTCATATCTCTGATCACGGAGGTATGAGCTAATGCAACATGATAATTGTGATGCACCTTGTGTTTTTGAAAATAAATGTTGTAATTTTGTTAATTAAGTAATCTCTATATGAAATTATTATTTTTTAATTTGATTGTAACTTAGTTTTGAACTTTAACATTAATTTATATGTATGATGCCGAATATTATGGTTTTTTAGATTTGTTTTTGTTGTATTTTAGATGTGTTATTTATTTTTATTAGTTGATGGGAAATTCATGTTTTATTTTTTATCATGAATTAATATTGTTACTTATTATTCAATGGGGAATTATTTTTCTCTCAATCAATAAAATAAATACTTTATTAAATCAGGTGATTATGGTGATAATGGTCACGATAAAATATTGTAATGAATAGTATCACACGTATGTAATTAGGCCAGATAGCAATAAGAAATAAACATTGACATCAGATGTTAGCAAGAATTATAAAACAACCAGCAGGGCTGAAATTTTTATAAGTTTTTACTGAGTTATGAAGGGTAGAGAGCACACATATTTAGTGGGCATGTATATTTATGACTATAATTAGTAAATTGATATGATAAAAATAAATAATTTATATTTTAGCTATCGAAACAGGGAAATCCAGAATGGTTTTTTTAAGAATTTATTTAAATCAAATGAAACTGAGGTGAAATTATTTGAAAGCCTAAGTATTGAAATATTTAATGATGAGAAAATTATTGGATTGCTGGGGAAAAATGGAGCAGGTAAAACAACATTAATAAAGTTAATTACGGGCATTTTAACACCAAACTCTGGTGATATTACTGTGTTTGGCACCTCTCCGTATGGGCGTCCCGCAAAGCTTTTATCTAACCTCGGTGTCCTTTTTGGAAATAGGTCAATGCTCTGGGAGGAGTTATCTCTCTATGAGAATATAGAACTTTTTTCAAAAATATATAAACGTATTTATGATAAAGATCATGTTGAAAGCATGATAGAGATAATGAATCTTAGAAATATTGCAAGGAAACCAGCAAAAACGTGTTCTTTAGGCCAGTCTGTTAAGTCTAATTTATTAATACATATGTTGAATAAGCCAAAGCTTCTTATTTTGGATGAGCCAACAATTGGCCTTGATATTGAATCACAGATTTTATTACGTAGTATTTTAAAAGATTATGCTGATAATAATGAGAGTAAAATACTTATTACTTCACATAATATGATAGATATAGCTGATATTTGTAAGGATATTATTTTTCTGAAAGAGGGTGAAGTATCAAGAGTAAACCTGAATGAGTGTGATTCCAAGGAAAAGAATGCGATATATTTAGAGAGGTTATTCTTGTGATTGCTAAATTCTCTTTTATAGAAACTATCAGAGCTAAGAATATTATATTAGGCTACTACTTTCTTATAATAACACTGTATGCTGTTGAATTATCTTTTTGGAGTACAATGACAAGTTCAAGTGATTTTGCTCATTACACACGTAATGAGATAATCAGTTATATATTATGGTCAGTGATGATTTTTCAGTTAACAAGTATTTCAGGATTTCCGGAGAGGTTAGCATTCAATATTGAAGATGGTAGTGTTGATAGATTAATCATCATGCCAAAGTCAATATTGCTGTATTATTCTGAGTATGCTTTTGGGCAGATGTTAGCCAGAATGTTTGTTATGTCTCCATTATTTATTTTTATCATCTGGTATCAGGGGAACTTACCAAACCTTTTATGGTTATTGGTTGCATTATGTATAGGTTTATTTATAAATTTATATTTAACAATGATATTATCATGTATGGCTTTTAAATTCAGAGGGGCTTACTCTTTTATTATGGTAAAGGATACATTATCATGGGCATTATCAGGTGCGGTAATACCATTAGATGTATTTAATGACACCATAAAAATGTTTTTTAATTATATTCCTTTTCAATATATTACTTACGTTCCTGTGAAAATTGCAACAAATTCAATTTCTCTTTACTTTATACTGAGTGGTTTATTGGTAATGTTCTTCCTGATGATAATTTTCAGTGTCATCTGGCGTTATATGATAAAGTATAATCAAGGGTATAATGGCAATGCTTAATATTATATTTATAGGGTTTAAAAATAGTTTATCAGAAGCTAAAAAAAGCCCTTTTAATTTCTGGATGGCGGCTTTTATTAATTTTAATTTCTATGTGGCGCAGGGTTTTTTCTGGTATGCCATTTTAGGCTCAAAGTCTTCTGATTATATTTTGTCTAATGATTTCGTTCTTATCTTTTTTACTACGGTATGTTTGGTAGATAATTTTTATCTTTTTTTATTCGGAAGAGGAAGTTTTTTACTGACAAATAAAGTTAAGTCATTAAAGTTAGATCCACATTTGATATTGCCGATAAATACTCAATTTCTTTATGTTGCAACAGGCATTGCATTTGAACACTTTTTATTGTCATTTTTATCTTTAGTCTTATTTTTTGTTGTTCATATTTATTTAAATACTGATATTTTGTACATGTTTTTACATTTAATTATGGTCTTTGAGGGAGTTTTAGTTCTGACAGCGATCACATGGATCATAAGAACGAGCATATTCTGGACATCGGCTTTAGTCAGTATTAAATATTCTAACCCTTGTTTTAAGGTATTAGTCAGGCCTGAGCAGTCTTTTCACGGCTTGATACGTATTATTCTGATGTTTGTGCTTCCCTGTTTATTTATAACCGGTGTTCCGGCTTCAGTTGCAAATGGGATAATGAGCGTGAAGTGGTTTTTTATTCAGTCAGTCATCACATTAATTTTAATTATTTTGGCTAAATTATTTTTTGATATTGGCGTCAGAAGATATGCCAAATATGTAACGTAATAACAGGTATTTAAGCGTTTTTTAGATGGCAGTAAATCAGGTTTTTACAGAGAAATATAATGATGAATGTTTAAGTGATAATATAATTATGGAGAGCTTTATTATGTCTATACAAAAAATGATGACTAATTTAGCAGTAAAGAAAAAAATCAGCATACTCTCTTGTGTTATTGCAGCAATATTTGGAAATGTTTCATTATCTTACGCCGCTGTTGTGCCGGAAGGAACAAAACTGGCGGCTAAGCAGGAAATTGTACGTAATAGTCTATCAGAGCCTGCCTCATTGGATGTGCATAAAGTTTCCAGTGATGTTGAGTTTGATATTATTCACGATTTTTTTGAGGGACTAGTTTATACCGATAGGCAGGGCAATATTGAGCCAAGGTTGGCTGAACGGTGGGAAACCAGTGATAATAAAACATGGGTTTTTCATCTGAGAAAAGGAATTAAGTGGTCTGATGGCACACCGATTACAGCCCATGATTTTGTCTTTAGTTGGCGGCGTTTGGTTGAGCCTGACATTGTTTCTCCTTATGGCAGTTATCTTGAGAATATCAGTATTATCAATGCTAATGATGTTCTTACAGGCAAGAGGAAAGGCGAAGAACTTGGAGTAAAAGCATTAGATGATATGACCTTGGAAGTGCGTCTGGATAAACCAATGGGTGATTTTTTACAGGCGCTGACTCATACCATTATGGTGCCTGTGAATAAAAATGCCATTGAAAAACATGGGGAAAAATGGACAAGGCCGGGTAATTTTGTGGGTAATGGACCATTTAAATTGTCTGAATGGAAGGTGAATGAAAAAATAGTAGGAGTCAGAAATTCCCATTATTGGGATGATAAAAACACCGTTATAGATAAAGTGCACTATCCGGTTATTGCTTCCGAAAAATCTGCTTTAAGCCGTTATCTGGCTGGTGAAGTGGATTTTACCAAAACAATTCCACTGGAATCTTTTGAATCGTTAAAAGAAACAATAGGAGATCAGGTTTATACATCTCCTAAAGTTGGTACTTATTTCTATGAATTTAATAATAAAAAACTACCTTTTGATAATATTAAAGTCAGGCAGGCATTAAATTTAGCAGTAGACAGAGATGTGATCGCTTATAAGGTATTAAGGCAGGGGCAAAAACCTGCTTATACCCTTGTTCCACCGAATACTGGCGGCTTCAAATTTTCAGGGCCTGACTATGCTTCATGGACTCAGGAGCAGCGTATTGAAAAAGCCAAAGTGCTATTGAATGAAGCAGGGTTCAATAAAGACAATCCATTGAAATTTAATTTGCTTTACAATACTCATGAATCACACCAAAAAATTGCTATTGCAGTTAGTTCAATGTGGAAAAAGAACCTGGGTGTAGAGGTTACTTTGCAAAATCAGGAATGGAAAGTGATGCTGGATAATATGCATCAGGGTAAGTTTGAGGTTATCAGAAGGGCATGGATTGCTGATTATAATAGCCCAATGAGTTTTCTGAATATGTTTATGTCAGGGCAGGTTAAAAATACTGCTTTATATGAGAATAGTGATTATGATACAGCCATTAAAAAAGCGAGTGAGACTAATGATGTATTATATCAGCAGAAAGGGCTGGATATTATAACTAAAGATTCACCTGTCATTCCTATCTATTATTATGTCAATTCAAAAATGGTTAAGCCTTACGTTGGGGGATTTTATGTTACCCCAATGGGATATGTATCCACTAAAGATCTTTATATTATAGAGCATTAAAGAATAAGAAGGTTATTCTTATCAGAATTCAAGCTGCATCTGGCTCAGTTGCAGCTTTTTTTACTGTGTTATTCATAACCGAAATCATTGATTGGCTTTTTTAAAATGTTATTTTTATCAAGTGCTATTATTAAATAATAGATGTGTACGCTTTATTAAAAACACACGCCAATATTTCTAATTAATAATAAAAATCACATTGCAGCAATAGAGGAAAATGACATGTTAAATAAAATAATTAATAGAGGCATGGAAATATCAATTTATTCTATGATTATGATATTTTTTAGTATTACTTCATCCTATGCCGCCGTTATTCCACCCGGTATACAATTGAATGAAAAACAGGAGGTTATTCGTAATAATGGTGCAGAACCTGCATCACTTGATGTTGATAAAGCTGAAGATAATGTTTCACTGAATATTATCAATGATTTTTTTGAAGGATTAGTCGGAACGGATAAAAATAATAAAATTGAACCCAGATTGGCTGAAAGCTGGGAAACACAAGATAACAAAACGTGGGTGTTTCATTTAAGAAAAGGTATCAAATGGTCTGATGGCACACCTATCACTGCCCATGATGTTGTTTTCAGCTGGCGGCGATTGATTGAGCCAGCCACAGTTTCTCCTTATGGCAGCTATCTTGCTGATGCTTCTGTTGTCAATGCGCAAGCTATTCTGAATGGCCAGAAAAAAGCGGAAGAATTGGGTGTTAAAGCGCTGGACGATGCGACGGTTGAGGTTAAATTGGAGAAACCGGTTGGTTATTTTTTGCAAATGTTAGCCTTTCCGATTCTGTACCCGATTAGTGAAAAAGTAGTGACAAAATATGGTGATAAATGGGTAAAACCTGAATATTTTGTCTCTAGTGGGCCATTTAAGCTATCTGAGTGGCATGTTAATGAAAAGGTTGTTGGAGTCAGAAATCACTATTATTGGGATGATAAAAATACAGTTATTAATAAAGTCACCTATCTACCCATCTCGTCAAATAAATCAGAATTAAACCGTTATTTGGCCGGAGGAATTGATATAACATTTACGATCCCGTTAGAAGACTTTGCTTCATTAAAACGAACAATAGGAAGGCAGATTCATATTACACCGCTTCTGAGTACATATTATTATGATTTTAATAATAAAAAATATCCGTTTAATGATGCCAGAGTCAGACAGGCTTTAAATTTATCTTTGGATCGGGATATTATTGCTAATCGGGTTGTTGCTCAGGGCCAGCTACCTGCTTATACCATATTGCCACCGGGGATTGGCGGGTTTAAATTTAACTTACCGGAATATGCTGCGTGGACACAGGAACAACGAAATAAAAAAGCACGGGAATTATTAGCTGAAGTAGGTTTTAATAAGAATAATCCGCTTAAATTTAACCTAGTTTATAACGCGATGCTCGACTTTTATGATGAGTTGAAATGACATAGCCGCTCCTTTATAACTTTAAGTCGTCAAAAATAGAGAAATAAAGGAACAAAAGGCTATGTCACAGCAAG
>NZ_CAWQJR010000226.1:0-17111 GCF_963894935.1 Xenorhabdus sp. PB61.4 | reverse complement strand
ATGCATACCTATATACAACTATGTGTTTTGTATTTTATGTCGCTTAGTTACTCGTCTTTTTATACGCTGTACCGCTTTCATTTGCTGCTTATGATATTTTAAATGATCTTTCATTTTCAAATTAGCTAAAAAATATCGCCATACATATGGAATATTATTTTTATAGCTCACATTAACTGGATCATCAACTGCAACCTCACACTTTTCCTCAACCTCTTCTGGCCACTGAGGTATTTTACTGGTTTGCATTGCAATATACCGAGAGAATGATTCCAACAGATAGTATGGAACAAGTAGTAATTTATAGAACCAATCCCATTTAGTATCAACGCGGAGAATGTACTGAAGACCATAAATATAGCTTTCTTTTTTTTCCGAAATTGGATGGCATAAAAAAATAGTTTTAGGCAGTTCATCCAGTACATCTTCTTCCATATAGCAGCGAATAAATTCCCAATAACCCGGAATGTTAACTTTGCTATCGTAAATTCCTAAACTGAATGTCTGCAATACAGTTTCTTTATCATCTGCAAGAATATGACCATCAATTCCCCATCCCAGTCCTATCCCTTTTCCTTCATAAAGCGTAAAAAAAATATCACTCCAAGGTGCTACTAAAACAGTCCCATTCACTTGATAAACATATACCATCTGTGTTTTTCGATTAAATCGTATAGGATAATGGGTTTTTCTAAACCACTCTTTTAAAAAAACGCTCGAAGTGGCACATACAGTAAAAAATAAAAAAATAATACAAAACACTATAAGATAAGAATCACCAGATTCTAACGGTTCATCACGTAGAACATGCCTTAAAAAGGAAGTAATGGAAAAACAAATTAGGCCTATAAGAAAAACAATGGTCATCAAAAATGATATAAGGCTAGGAAAACCTTTGAATGTATAATATCTATCAATTGTTTCCAGATACGTTGAGTTCATCTTAATCACTGTATCATCATTAGTAACCAATGGGTTGTCAGGATGTGGCTGGCCTTGGCAAAGCCGATCTCTTTTTTCTTGTTCAGTCAGCTTGCGATTAAGTAAATAAGGGGTAAATAATCCCTTGTAAATTGACATAATGTAAATCCTAATTTTCCATAAGCATCAAAGTAGATATTTTTAAACCTATTTTCCCTGAGTTTCAGTACGCTTAGAAACTATCTTATCTATACGTCTTGCCGCTCTTTTCTTCTTTCTATACAGCTTAATATAGCTATCTAGCTTTTGGTTAGCGAATGTATACCGCCATAAATCTGGGATATTATTTTTATAACTAACATCAACATTATCATTGGGAGAAATCAGACAAGCCTTCTCAACTTCATTTGTCCATTGAAGGATTTTGCTTGTTCGCATAGCAATATAGCGAGATACTGACTCCAATAGGATTATCGGTAATACAATAAAGCGGATCCAATCGAATCTTGAACATAAGCGAAAACTATACAGTAATCCAAATTTGTAGCCTTCTTTTCGATCTGCTATCGGAGGACACATAATAATAGTTTCAGCTAATTCTTTTACAACATCTTCCTCCATATAACATCGGATAAACTCCCAGTAACCTGACAGGTCACGTCTGCTACCGTAATAACCTAAGCTAAATGTTTGTAATACAGTTTTCTTATCCTCTGCCAATATATACCCATCAATACCCCACTATGGAAACGCCCCCTTTCCTTTAGCATAAATAAAAAACACTTTATTCCAAGAGATAGATAATATATTACCGCTAACTTGGTAGACATATATCATCTTATTTTTTCTATTAAAACGAATAGGATAGTGCGTCTTTTTGAACCATTCTTTTAATGTTAATTTCAGACAAAAATATAATGCCGGAGAAAAAATTGCAGTGAGAATCATAACATCATATCTTTTAGCAAAATCCTCTTCTGAAAAAATATAGCGTTCAAAAAGAATCAAATATCCATATAAAAGCAATCCTGAAATAGCCATAAAAATAACAAAAGTAACTAAGCTTGCATTTCCTTTATCAGCATAATACCTATCAACTGTTTCCAGATAGGTTGAATTCATTTTAATGACAGTATCTCCATCTCTGATAAATTTACTCTCACAATGTGGTTTACCTTGATGCAACTGATCTATTTTTTCTTGTTGAGTTAACGGCCGGTTAACTGAATAAGGAGTATATAATCCTGTTAAATGTGACATGATGATTTTACTAAAAAATTCATTGGCATTATTATGTAACCGATTAGACATGAATTTAATGCAGAAAACGGATTAAATTCATGCCCAAATATATGATTAATAATTTTCTTTATAACGTATTGCTAATTTTTTTCTTATACGTTCTACAGCTTCCATTTTTTGTTTATAATCTTCCTCAGTCATACAGGCAAAGGTATATCTCCATAAGTTAGAGTTACGAGTTTTATAACTTACATCAATCGGATCATCAGGGTTAATTTCACAGGAATTTTCAACTTCCTCTGGCCATTGTGGAATTTTACTGGTTAGCATAGAGATATAACGGGAAAAATTTTCCATTAATGTGAATGGGAGCCCCAATAATCTAATATATTCTATCTTAGATGAATAACGAAATTGATATTGAAGACCAAAGATATAACCTTCCTTTCTATTCGCAACCGGAGGACACATATAAATAGTTTTAGCAAGATCTTCCAATACATCTTCTTCCATATAACAACGGATAAACTCCCAATAACTTGAAAGATCTTCCCAATGGCTATAATAAGGTAAACTGAATGTTTTCAATACTGTAATATTATCTTCCGCCAGAATATGGCCATCAATTCCCCATCCTCTCATATCACTTGTTTTACTGACACCATCATAACATGTAAAAAAGATCTTGCTCCATGGTACGGATAAAATAGTGCCATCAATCTGATAAACATGGACCATTTTTGTTTTTCGATTAAATCGAATAGGGTAATGGGTTTTTCTGAACCATTCTTTTAGGGTAATACTTAAACAAAACCATATACCAAAAATAAATATAGCCGAAAATATCCCTCCCCATAAAATATCATTGAAATTCCAATGATATGTATCAGATAAGATAGAACGATTAAAAGCGATAGCACAAATTAAAATAAACCCACCAATTAGAACCATAGCAGGAACCCCCATCATTAAGCTAGGAAATCCTTTAGGTCCATAGTATCTGTCAACAACTTCCATATACGTTGAATTCATTTTAATCACCGTATTATTATCATTAACAAGAGGAAATTCAGGGTGAGGACTCCATTGATGAAGTTGGTGGGCCATTTCCTGTTCAGTTAACGACCGATTAAAGTCATAGGGGGTAAATAACCCTTTATACATTGACATGTAATATCACTCCTAATCCATTCCATTACATCTGAAATAATTACATTTTTTCCTACTAATTTATTTTTTACTTCTATTACCTCAGCACGTCTGACTCATATGCCTTTGCTTCTTGTAAGCCATCTGCCCACATATGGGGAACACCAGTTTCTCCCTCAGGAATTTTTCTCCACTGGCATGCTAACAGCCATTTTTGTATTTTATCCTTATCTTGTGTAAGGATATAGATAGCAGAACCAAAAAACGCTAAAGTGCATATGATTATACCCATTGGCCCCAATAATGTTAATAATAACTGCCATTTGATAGCCACCCCCACAAGTACCAAGCTAGTCACTCCTGATACTAAATATGCCGTAGCTAATTTTCTATCACTAATATCCCTATTGATAATCTCATCGATACCATGATAAATATCCCACACAGCACCAACTACTGCTGCAAAAGCGCAGCCTCGACTAATCCAACCAAAAGCCTTTGTGTATACTTTTAAACTCGTAGCAGTTCCTAAATTGAGAGGTAAATTTGCTATATACCGATGATTACCCCATTTTTGAAAAATAGTCTCAAGACCATCTGCCAATGTTCCTATAGCACCAATAGCGTTTGCATAATATTTGGTTTTATTTTCGAAGCTTTTTGACCTTCCATCGAATGTTGTAGCTAATGCATATGCCTGAAAAATAAATGATGATGTGACTCCCCGAAATTGAGTGTCATTTAATTTTTTTTGGACACGTTCATTATTATAACTTGCTACAATACCACTCCTTTCATTAGTAAGAGCTCTTTCTACACCAATAACAGCATCATTAAATTTTTTGTATGGTTTCCCATCAAAAACTCGTTTTCTTAATTCATCTCCTGTGGTTATTACTAGAGCACTCTCTCTTATTTTAGCATCACGAGGAAGGGGCAAATTATCGATTTTTTCAGCTTGGGTTATATCTATCAGGACATTAAATTCTCGTGTTATTTTTTTATCCATTTTACTATCTACAATTCTCAGTTCTTTCATTCTTCTACTAGTATAACGTTCCATTTTTCTCATGGATTCCTGATCACCCATACTAGTGATTTCTGCTATCCTTTTTGTCATTGCTTTGTTTAATTCCCTCTCTGTACCTTCAAATAGGATTTTTTCTATTTTACGTCCATCTTTAACTATTAAAACAGCTAACACAGGCTTTGGAGAATGATCAATAAACTTATTTACTAAATGAAGGAATACGCTTGCCATCTTAGAAACATAGACCTCTATTTTTTCCATTAGAGGGCCAAGCTGACCTATACTATCAGAAATACCATCAAATATTTTATTCCATGGTAAGCTTGCATAATCCGTTGCAAAACTGACTTCAACATTTATCTGCTGGATCAAAGTGTTATTATTCCCCACCAAAGCCCTTAGTATATAATTATCAATATTAATTTTCTCTTGTTGTAATTTATCAAAAAGAAAATCTGTAATTTCTTTTTTATCTGTCATCCCATTTATGCAATCAGTCACTGCTTGGACATACATCAAAGAACAAACATTATCATTCTGATTATAATTAAGCATAAATCTTGATTTTATTTCATCGCTTTCCAACCAATCTAAATGCATATCAATCATCGGGGAGATAATATCCTCCATATAGATAAATAAATCGTTGTTATAATTTTCTAAAAATGTTTTTTCTTTATCTCTGTCTATATATTTTTCATAGTTTTCATTCCAAAATTTATCGACTTTTTCATCCAGCGTCTTGATGTTCTCCTCTCTCTTTTTCTTAACTGACTCTTCAATTTCAGCATTACTCCTTCTCTTAAAATTATGCTTCATTCCCCTCTCTTGTAACCATTGATTGTCATTTGATTTTAAAATATTTTGCTCATATGAAACATTAACCTCCTCTATGTCTGCTCTTTTTTGATTGCAAATATTTTGCTTTAGTCCCGATAACATTGATGATAATGCCAATCCCCTAGCGTGCTTTGGATCACTTGGGAATTTATCTTTAATAAGATAGTTACAAAGTAATGAAATTTCTTTAAGAATTCCAACCGGATCTGATAAAAAAATTATAGCTCCTTTGTTATCAAATATCTGGTTAGCTTCATTAATAATATTATCTGCTTTTTCTTCAATCTCTGCATTGAAATCTGAATAATTTACTTTTATATCTTTAAATAATTTCTTTGCATCAAATACTTTTGGAATTCTAATGTTTTCTCGATGATAAATTTTATTGTAATTTTTATTAAATTCGGCTATGGTACTTTTTATTTCACTCAAAAAAGTTGCATTTTTAATGTTATTTAAATCATTTCTTAACCATGCATCCACATCAAAATTCTGCATATTTTTAATTCGATGTTCTTTATTTTCGTGCTGCTTTTTAATTTCCTCTGACCAGGGTGCATCCGACCATGCAAACCAAACAACACCATTTTCCTGCCTTGGCATAATGTACACAGTAATAAAAGAAGCTCTGGCTACTTTACTCGGGTTATCCATACAAACTGTTTTTCTATCCGAATTTAAGCACTGCGGTGAGCCACCTGTGTCAGGATGAAGATAATAGTGCCCTTCAGAATCAATCGTATAACTTTCCCATTGGTTTGATTTTTCATAATAGACGTACAAAAAACCTTCTCGTAATATACGGGCTGTATACATCGCTGCTCCTGCTTCTCCTACTGGCATACTTGCATGGTAGCTCGGATGCAATCTCGGTAATCCATCAGATTTATCCATAATTGCAGGCCTAGCCAAAAATACAGGTAATCCGTTACGCTGACAAAAACCACAACCTAATTCTGTATCCATAACTCATATTTCCTTATTCAATAGAATTGATTTAATATTAATAATATCTATACCGTAAGATATAACATCAATGATCTTCATTAATTTTCAATAGTTCATCTTTTACTTTCGCCAGCTTTGGATCATTAACATTCAACATTACTCTGGAAAAATATTCTTCATACTCAGTGCCATCCACCAATAATGCTTTAAAATATTTATGTTCATAAAACATCAAATTCACTGTCACGCCATAAAGTGCAAATGCAATCAAATCATTCCTATGAGTTAATTTAAATCTCTCAGTCGCCACCTGAAATAATCCTTCAATCTCCATGCTGATTTTTTTACGTTCTTTAACATCATAAATTGGTGGCATTTTTGCCAGCACCTGATTAATCATACCAATTCTATGAATTCGGCTAATCTGAATGTTCGCGGGTGCAATCTGATAAGCTTCTTCCTGCGAGAATGAAAGCGTATTCCATTTATCGGCCAAATAAAATGTCCAATGCTTAATAGCATCAACTGATAATTGGTGACGGAAGGTATTGATATCCCATATCCATGATAAATTAAATAAAACTCTGGGATCGTAATAGCGCAAGATAAATCCTTTTCTTGATTTATCCTGAATATATAACCCATGTACCAACCGCTTTTTCATTTCTTCCGGTGGTAATTCACTGTCAAAAAATAAGGAAACCATCGGTTGTCTCTGTTCTTCTATCGATTTATTGATAGCGGAAAATAGATTTACCCATTGCGTCGGTGACAGTTCATGCATAGAAATTAGCCATGGGTATAATTCTGCCTGCGGAGCTAATAAAGGTGAGACAACTTCGATAACCGGTAATTCATCATCAAGTTCAGGAAATAATGCCCTGTCAATTAGGGCATATCGGTGGTTTTCCAGAGGAAGGGATTCTGGTAGATAAGTTGCGTACATAGTAATACCTTAGCTTAAGGGAACAGTTGCATCACCACGGCCTGCTGCTTCTGATGACAGAGTTTCACAGGCGGTAAAATTAGGGTGTGGCACACTGATTGTTGCTGGCCCTGCGTAGTCGAAGTTTGCACTCTGTACTTTGAAATCGCCTTCTGTGCCACTTTCTATCTTAGTCGGATCAATCGTGATATAAGAGCCACCGCACTCAAATGTGATTTTCTTTTTGGCTGAGATAATAATTTCATCATCGGTACTCGTAATACTGATATTTTTCTTGGCTGTGATTTCCAGCGCATCAGTCTGAGCCTGAATCTCAAGTTTTCCTGCCACTGCGACTAATTTCATACCTAATTCATGGGCCAGAATAGAAACCGCTTTTTTGGCTGCTATTGCAATGCGTTTCAGGGCAGAAATTTCGGTATTTCTGCCTGATGTCAGCACAATGTTGTTGTTGGCACTGTGTTGAATGTGGTTAGGTGTTGATAATGCAATTCCCCCCGGCGCACTTGCTGCAATCACAGGCTCATTGATGCCATCAATGTAACCTTCCAAAAAGCGTTCCTGATTGTTGGTATCTAATGGCTCTATTTGCGCCATTCGCATAATATTTGACAATGACTCAGCCATATCTAGAGCATCAGCTAACTGCTGTTTTATCTGGGTCAGATCCAGTTGTTCACCAAATGCTCGCTCCTGTTCGTCTGCACTGATAAACAACCCTCTCCCCGCCCGAATTGCGCCCCAACTATCGGTACGTAGTTCAAAACCGTCACCTCGTTTCTTCTCATTTGAGTCAACAAGATGCCCCAGATTAAGCTGACTTTTACCGCCATATTCCGTGCTCAGTTTGATATGTTCCTGACCACGGCGGTCTTCCATGCGCAGTTTATTATTGGTCGGGGTGCGAATGACGTTGCGTGTACGGTTACGGGCGGTAATGTGATCCGGGTGGTAGGAGTCATGTAGCGCATGAGCAATGTAAGGCCGATCAGGATCGCCTTCATGGAAGGCTATCGCTACTTCCGTGCCCTGAATCAGAGGAAAGTGAAAACCGTATGTATCGCCGCCATAAGGTTTCGCCAACCTCACTGGCATGCTTTCATAACCTTTCTTTTTCTGATCACTGTCTGCATCGAATTTAACCCAGTACAATCCATCCAGATTCTGGTGAGCATAGGGATCATTGGCTATGGGGCTGGTTACGCGAGCAGTCAGTGTGCCACTGATAACCGGACGCGGTTTTAATGACGGACGCCAGCACAGGCCCTCGGTGTACGGTACTGCTGTGATTTTAACTAGTAACGCTTCTGCCCGGCTGCCGGTGAAACGCAGTTGAGTCATTAAGATTTTGGATTGGAACGCGGCTGGCAAGGTAGATGGCAAGGTTCTGT
Source organism: Xenorhabdus sp. PB61.4 (assembly GCF_963894935.1). Taxonomy (NCBI): domain Bacteria; kingdom Pseudomonadati; phylum Pseudomonadota; class Gammaproteobacteria; order Enterobacterales; family Morganellaceae; genus Xenorhabdus; species Xenorhabdus sp. PB61.4. The sequence goes on along the minus strand of NZ_CAWQJR010000226.1, from coordinate 8,644 downwards.
CTTCAATTTCCAAAACTTGTCCCGCCATCAAAGTTGGATCCGTGCTCTGCCCGTACAGCAGGGTCTGACGTGACAGGAAACGCTCGTGGTCAAGCTGTGCCCAAAAGTTAGCGGTTTCTGGTTCAGGTGAAAGTTTATCCCCTGTCGTCAGATGGCGAAGTTTATAGTAATTGACATCACCATAGGTGATTTCTTCACCGTCGCCACGGGTCATATCAGCCTGTGCCGAATTCAGAATATGCTGTGCGGTACGAAAGTTATAATCTTTGGTCTGAACAGAATGTTCAACTACCTGATGGCGCTGGGTCAGCCCCCAAATGGAAGCCTCATTGTTATCATTCATCCCTGACGGGCTATTCAACGGTAGTGTTTTACCGTATTCATAACATCGCTGTTTATCACCAAAATGCATAACTTCTGTTTGTGTATCCGGTTGTAAACGGAAGGTGTAGAAAATTCCCAGCTCCGATAGCAAGCGTTCGATAAACTCCCGATCACTTTCATTGACCTGATTGATTTGTTCCCGTTTCGGGTAGGTGTTTTTCAGGTTAAATTCAAATTCCCATCCCTTGAAATTATGTTCCCGTAAAATTTCTTCGACGATTTCCGGTACGGATTTATTCAGGAAGAAACGGTAAGAACGTTTTTGATTGCGTAGCAGAGCAAATTTCGGCTCCAGAATGATCTGGTACTGGGCTTCATCACGGGAGCCTCCCAATCGTTTAAAATCCGTTACAACACCATGCACTACACGCTGTGTCTTTGGTGGCGTGTTGATACCAAAGACAGTTTCGCCCAGTGTTCGCAGGGTGAATGTAGCACTGCGACGCAACATCTGTTGTGGCTGAATATCCTGCTCTGAGCTGGTGAAGGCAATGCGGTAGCGATAGGTATCGCTCATGGCTTCACGTCCGGTAAAATCCTCTACATCCAGTACAGCATCACAGCCCTGAATTCCCAGAGTGTAGCGGTTCAGGGTATTTGCCAACACTGTTCCTGCTTTTTTAGGAGTATCTAATAAATTCATGACCTATCCTCCCCTGATAAGATCTCTTTATCAAACGTCAGCGTGATACCTTCCTCGTCATAACCCAGCGTTAATGTATTAGCTGCCTGTTGAGTAGCCTGACGCATCAGCAGTTGTTGGCTCAGTACCGGCAGAATTTGCTGGTTCAGCAGGCTATCAATATTACGTGCGCCTGTATCTGGTAGCAGGCAGGCTTCCACCAGCGTGTTATACAGAGATTCTTCTACTACACAGTCCAGTCGGTAATGCAGTTTCAGACGTTTTGCTACCTGTGCCAGTTTCATCTCCACGATGGTACGCAGCGCTTGTGCTCCCAGCGGACGGTAAATGACAGTTTGAAAACGCGCTAATAATGCTGGCTGGAAGTGTTCACGTAGTATCGGCCGCAACAATTCATGCAGTGTGCTATCCGTCGATTCTGGCTGTTCGTCCAGTAACTGTATCAAATGATCACTACCGAGATTAGAAGTCATGACGATAACGGTATTACGAAAATCAATTTCCCGACCTTCTCCGTCACGCATAAAACCACAGTCAAACACTTGATAGAACAGGTTCATCACATCACGATGTGCTTTTTCTACTTCATCCAACAACACTACGCTGTAAGGTCGTTTGCGTACTGCCTCGGTCAGAATTCCTCCCTGACCATAACCCACATAACCCGGTGGTGAACCTTTAAGCTGGCTGACTGTATGCGGTTCCTGATATTCCGATAGGTTGATCGTTATCAGCGATTTTTCGCCACCGAACAGACTGTCTGCCAGCGCCAATGCTGTCTCGGTTTTGCCAATTCCACTCGACCCCACCAGCAAAAATACCCCCAACGGCCCGTTTTCCGATGCCAGCCCGGTTTTCGCAGCCCGCAAGCGTTGGGCCATACTTTCCAAGGCAGCAGATTGGCCAACAACCCGTTTTTCCAGATGCTGTTCCAGTGACAATAGATCGGCCTGTTCATCTTTCATCAGACTGGATAGTGGAACGCCCGTCCAGTCAGCAATAACAGTAGCAACCGTGCGCACATCTACATCCAACCCCAGTAACGGTGCTCCGTTCTGAATTTCTGCCAGTTGTTGTTGCAGCCGGGCATTTTCTCCGGCGTTACTCCCTGACTGACGACAATCCAGTAACTGTTCAGTCAGCGCTTTTTCTTGCTGGTATTGTGCTTCAGTCAATTGAAGTTGGTTTTCAAGTGCTTCTCGTTGTTGGGTGATATCAATCAGGCGACTGACTTCCACCGCATTACCGACAGAGTGATCTTCCTGCAATGCTTCCGCTTCTAAATCCAGTGCCGCCAGCGATGAGCGTAACCGCACCAGTTCATCTGGCTGGGTATCGAGGCTCATTCTGACCCTCGCGCTAGCGGTATCCAACAGATCAACCGCTTTATCCGGTAACTGGCGACCCGTCAGGTAGCGGCGGGATAAAGTCACTGCGGCTTTCACTGCATCATCGGTAATATGCACTCCATGATATTTGGCATAACGAGGTTTCAGGCCTCGCAGCATCAGGCTGGCTTTTTCATCATCCGGTTCATCTACTTTGACAATCTGGAATCGACGTTCCAGTGCAGCATCCCGCTCAAAGTACTGTTTATATTCCGACCATGTGGTTGCTGCGATAGTGCGTAGTTCACCACGAGCTAAGGCTGGTTTCAGCAGGTTGGCAGCATCCGCCCCACCGGCCTGATTACCTGCACCGATAATGGTATGAGCTTCATCGATAAACAGCAGAATTGGCGTCGGGGATTGTTGAACAGCATCAATGATATTTTTCAGCCGTTGTTCAAATTCCCCTTTTACTCCCGCTCCTGCCTGTAATAATCCTAAATCCAGAGTACGCAGGCTGACCGTTTTCAGGCTTTCAGGAACATTACCCTCGGTAATGCGCAAGGCTAATCCTTCCACCAGCGCTGTTTTACCGACTCCCGGCTCTCCCACCAGTATCGGGTTATTTTTACGACGGCGGGATAGAATGTCGATCATCTGGCGGATTTCATCATCACGACCAAAAACGGGGTCAATATTGCCGACTTTAGCTTTCGCAGTGACATCTAAGGTGAATTTATCCAGTACAGCCAGTAGTGCATCGGATAACGGTTTGTCGGTCAGCGGAGTGGTTCTCGCGGGAGAAGTGGTTGGGGAATCCGGAGAGAATGTCGTGTTATCATGTCCTAGCATTGCTTGTTGCTGTACTTCCGGGCGCTCTTCAGACTGGGCATCCAGCACTGGGCGCAGCCGTTGTAGCTGAGAAGTTCCTACTGTCAGCAAAGGCCATGCACCTTCGCAACTCACTAATGAAGGCGTTTCCAGCAGAGCAAAAAGTAAATGGATGCTACGGATATGCCCTTCTCCTTCTTCCAGTGAAGCAGATAACCAGGCATTTTTTATCAAAGTTAATAATGGGGAAGAAAGTTGGGGACGGCTGTGAACAGTTCGGGGATAAGCATCGATATGATCTAACAGAGACTGCCACAACGCCCCCATATCCCACTCATAACGGCGAGCCAGCACTGTGATATCACTTTCACCCCGCTCAAGAATTTTGAGCAACCAGTGCTCGACGGTGATTTCAGCATGTGCCCGTGTCTGGCACAGGGAGGCTGCGGCTTCCAGTGCCTGTGCGCAGTATGGGTTTAACCGGCGCAATAACATTGCAGATGAATTTTCCATAGTTCTTTTCTCCTTGGCTTACTTGTCACGCTTATTGGGCTTGTCGAATGCGCTTCCCGGTATTCCGGCACGCTACCGCCATAACCGTTAACCGAGGCCCATAGGGTGACTAAGATTGATTGTTGCTCCCTTTGCCAAACCTCCGCGTCTGAAATTTTGCAAAAACAGAGGATTGGCAAAATAGCCGCTAAGAGAAACTGTGTTCTGATAAAAGTGTGATGATAAAAGTAAAAAAACAGGCGGTTTCCCGCCTGCTGAAGATGCCCCCGAAATTATTTCTCCATAATATGAGCAGATCCTTTATTCGCTTCCGGTGAAGGTACTGTTACTACTGCCTGACAGGCATTCTCCTGCGGCATGAGACTGATTTCGACACGACGGTTCGCTGCACGGCCAGATTCTGTTTCATTGGATGCAACAGGCTGGTCTGCTCCATGCCCCTGCACCGCAAAACATGCAGCCGGAATATCACTATTTTGTAGCATCCAGTCACGTACAGCTTCAGCACGTTTAAGGGAGAGTTGTTGATTAAATTTAGGATTACCGGTGTTATCGGTATAACCTGAGATCACAATTTTCTGATTAGGTTTGCCCTTAATTTGTACAAGTGCATTTACCAATACTTTGGTGGCATCTGATTTCAGGGTGGATTTACCCACACCGAATAAGGCTAAGCTATCCAAACTGACGGTCTGAGCTTTAGGCATAACCGGTGGTGGTGTTGATTCGACAGGCTCTGGCGGTGTGGGTGGTGCCCAGCTGGCAATTGCAGCTTGTACAATCAGAAATACTTTTTGTCCCTGATACAAACCAAGCGAATGAGAAAGCGGTTCTCCTCTGCGATGCCAGTCAGATAATAAAGTTGCATCTTCTTTCAGTTGATTCCAGACCTGCGTCTTCGGTTCAGAGGGTTCTTCCACCAAACGTTCAAATAACACCAGATCACCCTGTATTTGCGTCAATAGATTCCGGTTATTCCCATAACTTGCTAATAAAGCCAGAAGTAAGAAAACACCACTCATTGCTCCCGCAATACCGGTATAAATTTCCATATTCGTCAGGCGGCTATTTCGGGGTAATTGCGTCAGAAGTACGTCCGGAAAGGGTAACTGAGTCGCAATATCTGCAACCGTAGGCACTGTTAAGGTCGTTGTATTTTTTAGTTGTTGTAACCAGAGATTGTCAGTCACTATCTGTAATGACGAAAAATTAAGTGCCATTGCACAAGGTGCCAAAACCGGTGTCCCCGTTTGAGGTAAAGACAGTAAAGGTAAAAATTGTGTATTCAGCCATTGTACAAACTGGTCTAACCAAACCATTTGAGAACAATGCGTCAGATATTCACCCTGCTTAGGTACCGACCAAACTGACAAAGGCTGAGTTGTTTGGCTCGCACTTCTTACCTGAACCCCTGCCGTGGTGTCATGTAAGGTAAACCATGTTGCTTCTGCCTGAGATAACACTGCATCTGATGTGACTAACGGGTTAAGATAACCACATAACCAAAATGGCGGCAGATGACCAATCCACTCTCTGCTTTCATCCAGTGCTCGCCGCCATTCCAATACGGATTGCTGTAATTTATCCTGATTATTTAACTGCTCAGGAATAATACAAAACATAACGGAAAGGTTGGCTAAAAGCGCTGGAGAGTTTTCTGCAATATGTTGCACTGTATGAATAAATGATTTTGGTTCTGGCGTCGCAAGATACCATCCCTGCAATCCTTCTCGATGAGTAGAGCCCTGACTGAACAGCCCCTGAGCATAGCCGCATACCAGCACCAGTGAACCGCGAAAATCCTCAGCAGGTAAAGAAAGGTGATTAAAATCGCTACTCTGTTCCTGATACTGTTTCGCCTGATGACGCCAACGGAAGATTAAACAGCCCGCTACAGCTAATGTCATTAACGATAAAAGCAGACGTATACCGGTTCCTAATGACCAAAAACCCCAGATGAGCCAGAAAATCAGTAAGACCGCCAACAGACACAGCCCTTGTTTGAACAAGATTCTCATCGAGGGGTTATCCTTGGTTAAACAATTGATGAGCGAGTTGCTGTAATGATGCTGAGAGTCCCCACCATAATGTCCCTAACGCGATCACACCTGTGAGCCAGCCTATCCAATACATCCGACGACGGCTAAAATAGCGGGCTGGCTGGACAACTCGCGGTTGAGAAGCAACGAGTGCGTAAGGCGGGACTTGACGCGTTAAGGCAGTCAAAACATCTTCCCTATGATCATTTTCCGGTGTTTGATATTTACCGCTGAATCCCAGGGTCACTACACGGTGAAAACAAATCAAAACAGCCGGATCCGGGGCTGGCTCGTGTAATACCGTACGAATGCGATCCCAAAGTTTGTCCCCTGCTTCCAGCGTATTGAAATATTTGGTCTGAAGCGGTGATTGCAGCCACTGTATGTACCCTTCATCCTGCACACCACGATTCATAACACTTTCATCCAATAGCGCACATTGGGCATACGACATATGTTCAACCGCTGATTTGGAAAAACCGGCCTGCTCCAGAGATTCGCGTGTTTTATCTATCTGTTCACAGGCTCGGCGATAAAGTGCCTTACCGTTTTCGATCGATACCCCATTACGCAGTTGGCATACCATAAGCCAAGTATCAGCAAACAGAGTATCGATGGTTACAGCTATGTTCTGATTTTTGTCAGGTTGTATAAAGTTAGTCATGAGCGCAGCACAGCAAATAATTCAAGTTGAACATCACCCAAAGTTCCGGGTACGTAAAAAGCACAATGCCCCGAATCCAGCATGGATTTCGCGGAAATATTATTGAGTTCTAACGCGAAATACTGATTTTCAAGCCGCATCGGGATCGCTGCCGGAACGTGAGAAAGTGCCTTGAGTGGTACTCCGTTCAGGGCAACGTTAACCACATTTGCGACTTCATCCGGACTACCCACCTTACATAACAATGGAAACTGAGTTTGTAACAGGTGAGCTGACAGAGAAGAACGTACTGACAGATAAAAATCAGCCTCTTCACGCAGACGGCTATCATTGAGATCACCTTTCCAAAATTGACCATTTTTCGCCAATTCAATCGGAATAACCCGGGAAGGCAGACTCGCCTCTAACAGTTCATTTAGCAAAGCAAACAAAGGTGGGAAAACAGTTCCCGGAGAAAGATGCTGATAGGCAGGAATATCTTCAGGTTGATGCTCGAGTGAAAAAGTCAACAAACTACCCGCCAGACGAACCAGTTCACGATAAAGTAATTCCGGATGACGAGTCGGGCTTGCTAAGAGTTCAGCTAACACGGGTTCAGCACTATTCAGTGCATTCAGCAACCAAAACAGTGAAACATCCGCCACAGCAAAATCAGCCATCCGTTCATTACTTTCCCGACGAATACTCATCAGACGACGACGTTTTGCTTTCAGGCGATGCATTAGGTCTGTCAGTGATCCCATAAGTCTTTGGCTGGCTGAGCACGCTAACATGGGTGGAATAAAATGACGGTCAAATGTCCACTGCCCTTGAGAGTTACGAATAAGGCGAGTTACCGGACAGACCAGATAAGCCCCATTTTCTTCATGGGCATAACGCAAAGTGATGGCATAACGTTCAATCGCAATATCCGTCATTTCGTTACCAATTAAATCTTGTACAGGTACCCATTCCTGCTGGTAACGACGCGGCCGATCATGATGCCCATCCTGTGCCAGATTACCGCCATTGGCCTGCAATAAAGGCAAGGCAAGTACGATATCAACACTTTCTTTTCCTTCAATAGAAGAGAGATCAACCGCAGGAGGAAGATTATCAGCAATAGCGGTATCAATGACGGAACCATCAGGAAAACGAACGATCAATTTGATTGCATTCAAGCGAGAAATCGCCAATGCGCCTTCATCAAATTCTGCTTCCAATACGCCCCAGGGGTTAGCGATGGCTAATTGTGCAACAGTATCCGTCAGATACGATTCCCAACGAGCCTGCTGCTGAAATTGTTGTGGAGCTAAAAAGGCACCATCACTCCATAATGGGCGGTAAATTTTCATATTCGTTCCCGCTTACAATCATTTGTATATGGAAAATCACTCATTTTCACTTGCAGAACTTATTACACTTAAAACAATATAAGATAGTTAATTAAGTGATATTATCAATGAGATATTTAAAAAGGGCTGCTGTGGTGCTATATAACAAGGTTACAATAAACAACCTATCCAAAATCAATAGAAAATGATGTTCCTCCCTAACGATATTTAGTCAATCTATCTGATAAAGTTAAATTATTTTTCGCTCAGAAACTCAGAATAAAAAGGCTATCATAACCACCAAAATTAAAGCATATTATTAGCATTTTTAATCAATGGATTTAATTATAAATATCATTGCATTTTTCTCTATTGATAAAATGTAAACCATTCCTCACGTAAAATTATTTTTTTGATTTTTTTTTAGCATCCTTCAGGATAGATGCTAGTTTTAATTACGTACACTACGGGTTTCAAGTAATAGTGATGAGATAAAACGAAACTTAAATTCAAATTAACTTGAGAGGCGTGGGGATATTTTTTCATAAAATATTAAATCATTATTCCTGGAGATAAATCATGGTTAACAGTAGATCTAATTACCCAAGTGGCGATGGCTCTCCTTCTTCATTATCGTCATCTACATGTTACATAGAAAACGATTGTAAGATTCCATACGATTCAGAAAGTATGAAATTGATTAGAATTGCTCGATTGCGTAATATCATGAAAAAAGCTGGCATGAATGAAAATTATGAACCAGATCAAGATAAAATAATAAAGATATTTGCTTACCACAATCAAATCCTCGAGTTTATTGAAAATAACGATAAATGCATTAATATTTCTTATAATTTAGCCCCTACCATAAATGGGCAAACAAATATAAATTTATTCTATTATATCATCATGGGGATTTCGTTCTCTGG
>NZ_CAWQJR010000225.1:0-17183 GCF_963894935.1 Xenorhabdus sp. PB61.4 | reverse complement strand
ACGATTTTAACGGGATTGGTTGCTTACTGCCTTAAAGAGAAAAAGCCATCACTGAAAATTTTCTACTCAGAAGAAGATATTTCAGCAATAGCTTAAGCGGAATTGGGGTTATATTAAGAAAACTCTGTGAATGGAAAAACGTGAACATACTGGAGGCAGAATGTTGTGCGGACCACATCCACATGCTTTTGGAAATTCCGCCCAAGATGAGCGTGTCGAGTTTTATGGGGTATCTGAAGGGTAAAAGTAGTCTGATGCTTTATGAACAATTTGGAGATCTAAAATTCAAATATCGGAATCGAGAGTTTTGGTGTAGAGGGTATTACGTTGATACAGTTGGGAAAAATACAGTTAGGATACAGGAATATATAAAGCACCAACTGGAAGTGGACAAATTGGGAGAGCAGTTATCGATTCCATACCCAGGTAGCCCGTTTACGGGCCGTAAGTAATCACTAGAATGCAAATGTCAGATTGCGATGCGCCTGTTAGGGCGCGGCAGGTAAGAGAGCCTTATAGGCGCATATGAAAAACCCCCAGCTATGCCGGGGGATACTTATTTAAATATCGAGAAATATCTTTAATAATAAGTAAATTACACTCATTATTGTGATTTAAAAACCTATACTCAATCCCCGTGCCACATCCATCCTCTTAGCCACTAGAACAGCAGCCTCCAGTTCACTGCACTGGTGTTCCCGCATTAACGCCCGCCGTTCGGCCTTTTCTTCTTTTTCCGTCATCCCCAGCGCCAGATAGAGGCTCGGCGGCACGACCCGGAATAACGCTTCAATTTTTTTCGCCAGTACCACGCCTTCGGTATAGCAGCGCGGGAGTTTACTGGCAGAGAGCAACACGGCTTTTTGTTCTTCGTTGAGCTTTTTGAAACGGGCGATTTGCTCCACTTCATCCGGCGGCATGGTGAGACATAACCACCATTCGGCCATATTCAGCATCTTTTCAGCGGTATCCGGGTAGTCAGCGAGGTTTTGCGTGGCCAGCCACAACCAGGCCCCCAGTTTACGCCACATCTTGACGACTTTGGTCATATAGGGAGACAACAGCGGGTTGGTGGTGGTGATATGCCCTTCGTCTATCACCAGTTGCAGTTCCCTGTCCTGATACTGGTCGCGTTCGGCCAGATTATTCACCGTGTTAATCAGCGACACCATCGCCAGTGCCATCTGGGCCGAGTAGTTCTCACGGGCCAGTGTCCCCAAATCAATTAACGTCACATCCACTTCCGGCCACGGGGTGCCGGGTTGGTTGAACAGTTCTCCTTCAAAGCCCTGCGTAAACATCGACATGGCCCCGGCCATTTCATCCGCTCGTGCCCGACGGTGTACCGTGATTAAGGGCTGGCCGTGTTCATCCTGTCGATGGTTACGGGCGATGGCATACAGCGCAGTTTGTAAATCCGAGGCCACCATCTGATGCCCTGCCTCATAGCTGGTCTGTGCGGCTAACATAATCGCTTCACGAATTAACCCGCGATCTGAACGGGTCAGACGTTCTTCTTCTTTTTTCTCACCGCCCGTGATCATCAGTCGGGCGGCAATTTCCATCTCCCCCAGAATATCGCGCTGTTCATCGCCGTCTTCCTGTGCTTCATCGGTCTCCGGAATATCGGCTTCATTAATCCGTAATTGTTTGGGACTGAGTTGCATCAACTGATGCGCATCAGCAAACAGGGCCAGACTGACGCCACAACCCGGTTTGATACCAATTTTATTCACCGTCAGCCCCAGACTTTCATAGTAGTCGGCCAGTAAGCCAAAGCTGTTCCCCGCCTCTACAATAAACAGGCGCGGTCGGTGGATAGCCATCAGTTGAACCAGCGAAGCACACAAGGTGGCGGATTTCCCTGCGCCGGTCGGGCCGAACAACAATAAATGGGCATTCTGGGTGCGATCCAGTTTGTTCATCGGATCAAAGGTCAGCGGTGCCCCACCCCGGTTAAAGAAGCTGAATCCCGGATGCCCGGTGCCGGTTGAGCGTCCAGTGACTGGCATAAGCCCTGCCAGATGCTGGACCCACGTCAGGCGGCTGTACCCGTGTTTTTTGTCTTTCTGCGGGTTAAAGCCCATCGGCAACGCCCGTAAATAAGCATTCAGCGGGGACACACTGAACTCCGGCCGCACAGGCTGTAATCCTGCACTCAACAATGTGGAAGAAAGCTGATGTACCCGATGATTCAGATTACCCAAATCTTGCCCCCGCACCAGAAAGGTCAGTGCACTGCGGTACAGTTTATGGCGTCGTCCCAGTAATTCCTTCACGGCCTGTACATCCTGCCGGACGCGCAGCGATTCGGTATTTTCCCCTACGGCATTTTTTGCCAGTCGGGTGAAGCTCTCTTCCAGTGTATCCTGTGCCTGCGCCACAATGGTCAGCGTGACCACCGTGCCTTCCGGCATCATATCCATCAGCGCATTGATATGGTCTCCTCGTTTCACTTCCCCTGTCAGGGTGCCCGGCTCGGGTGGGCGCCGCAGGCGCTCAACCGGCACCGCTTTATGCGGCAGGCCGTCAAACCACCAGACACCGTTATCGGGATCAGACACCGGCGGGGTAAACCACAGACTTTCGGCAAAGTCATTATTCACCGGGAGATCCGGCTGTGTGGGGGATTCATGACGCACTGCCCGGTAAAAATCGGCTTTGGCCATGCCCCAGTCCGGAGCCGGATTAAAATGACGCAGCAGCCAATTGTGGATCTGCCCGCCATCCTGCCGGGTGGCCACAATTCCCGCCGATGCCAGTGAGGAGACCAGTCGTTCGCAGACCTGATTGAGTGCTGCCACCGACGATACCGTTTGAGGGTATGTCTTCGATTTATGCGCAGGCAACCAGCGGTAAACCACCATGCGCGTCTGGCGCTGCTGCCCTCGCCACGGTTGCCCGGTGATTAAGCTATCCTGAAATATCCCGTCAGGCTGGGCAATGCTGTTCAGGTGACGTGCTGATTCTGCCAGAAAAGCGTCAGTAAAGGCGGTACCCTGCGCCCACGGTTTCACATAGCCCCGCAAGGTATTGAGATAATTGTCAGGATCATCTTCATCCTGACAAAAAAACTGCACTACCCACGGCGACATATCGTCCTCGTCCAGACTGTCCTGAATGGCATCTTCCAGTTGGTCGCGGATTTCAATCAACCGTTCAGCTGGACGCCCTTCGGTGGCGACCGGTTCAATCTGATAGACGGCCCCCACGGACACCCCATCATCCAGCAACAGACACTGCCCGTCTTCCAGATATTCCACCCAGGGCAGGTAGTCGATAATCGACGGATTCGCCCGGTAAATCGCCGCTTCATCCGTTTCGCGCAGTGTGCCGGGACGGTGCAATGCCTTGGGATTGTCCATTACCGAGCCTCCGTGCGTTCACCCGGCAGGGCATACTGCACCTGCTGATAAAACGGGAATACCGTGCTGTGGCCCGGTACCGGAGTCTGACCGGCCACCAGATGCGGGTAGACATACATCACCATATCGGGATTGGGCAGCCGGGGAAACTGCTGGCTGATTTCATGCTCTGCCGAACGGCTGTAATGGTTGGGTTCTTCTGACGCCCTGTGACGTTCAGCCGGGGTTAATGCCCGGTGCAGGGTTTGTCTGGCCTTTGTTGCGCTCTGCCCCGCTTTGTTTCCCTGCCACATCGCCAGCATCGTCTGTTCGCCGGCTGGCAGCAACGTGTCTTTCGACGTTGAACAACCTGCCAGCAGCCCTGTCAGACCTAACACGATAGCGTAGGTTATTTTTCGCATCCCTGAGCCTCCGGGCTACTAATCAGGGTAAACGTGGCAAATTCCGGGTGTACCGCCAGTTCCGATAAAGTAAACGGCAAGCGCTCCCAGTGTTCAGCCTCGCTGTTGCCTGCAAGCATTGATTGCCACTGAAATTCAGTCAGCCGAAAAACGGTAAAATCCCCGTCATTCAGCCGTCGGCATTCATGGCCGCTGGCGAGAGTCAATTGACTGCCCTGGGTACGCCCGGGTCGCCAGTCAAGCTGAACCGGTGTGGGTTCCGCCTGTGGCGTGATATGGGTTTGCAGACAATAAGGCGGGCTGGCACAAAACAGCCATGGAGAAGACGTCGTTTCCATTAATCTAAGGCTTCCTGATAATGATGTTGAGCTGATCCACTAAAACCGTAACGCACCTTACGGCCTGTTGTTTCGTAATCAATCGCCAGACTTTGGGTGATATGTACCACTAACTTAGCGCCGGGCGGAACGTAAATGGCATCGAAGGTCTGGCTGTAGCGTTGTTTGAACCATTCACTCATCTCATTCATGCCCCCGGCCACGGCTTTGCCGAGTGTTGCTTGCCCAGCATTGCCGGTTAACGCGGAAGTGATGCCGCCGGTGCCGTTGGTTTGTGCGGTTTGCTGGCTCTCGTTCAGCGCATTGCCGGCGGAATTCATGGCTGACAGGGCAAACAGGGTTGGCAGATAGGTACTGGCGTTGGATTTACGCTCACCACTGATGCAGGGAATGCCGTTTTCATCGGACAACCAGCCGATACCCTGTTGATTCTGTCCGCTGCCCGGCAAGGTGCGCACGGTGCCATCCTGAAACACAAAGGTGATGGAATTAACCTGACCGCGCACGCAGGACAGTGTCCAGTCGCCACTGGCGGAACCGGACACCACCGCGCCTTCCACCTCCGGCAGTTCGATACCGTTAGCGGTCAGGTTGTCTTTGCCGATAAGAATTTTAAACGGATAGGGGTCCGTGACTGTGCCATTAACAGGAACGCGACCTAATAACGCAGTCATCGCCTGACTGCCCACCAGAGTGGCATTTTCCGGCAGGGTGTAGACCGGTTTTTCGTTGTCGGCCTTAGCCGATGGAACTTGTGGGTTATTTTTTACGGTGGTCGGTTGTTCACTTAAGAAAGAGGTGGGAAACTGAGTCGCCGTTTTTCCATTACCCATCGCTTGCCTGTCGGGAACTTTTTCATCGGCAGGAGTAACCCAGATAAGGTCATCCTGTCCTCTGAGAGTGCTGGCAGAGTATGAACTCCCTGCCAGCCCGCTACCCAGGGGTATCTGATTATCCGGTGCCGGCAACGGTGTTGAATTTAACCGTTCAGTGAGCAAATCAATCTGGGCCAGCAATCCCTGCTGTTCGTCCTGTAACGTGCGCTGGCGCTGTTCATCGTCCTGCCGGATAACCGCAACCGCGGCTTCTATCTGACCGGCAACATCCTGATTTTGTCCTTTTAACTGGTCATTTTCTTTTCGCATCGCGGCATTCTGCTGATCTAAGCGTTTCTGCTCTGCCCGCACGGTATTGAGCGTTCCGACCAGCGTGCGCAGGGTATCTTCCGGCGTATCCCCGCCGACTCCCAGTGCCTGTAACTCTTCCGGGGAGAGGGTCTCCAGAGCATGATTCTGCGGTTTATCCGGCACGCTATTCTCTGTTGAGCTGCAACTTTTAATGCCAATAAACCCGCCGATAACCAGTACCGTTGGCACCAGTATTTTCACCAGGCTGTTGGATTTAATCTGCATCACGGCCTCCCGGTTTTATCGATACCGGCTCAGGGATTAAGGCGTTACCCGGTGCCCCTTGGGTGACGAGATAGAGCACTGTGGTGTCTTCTGGTGTTCCGGCTTTTCCCAGCCAGCGATGCTGGAACGCCGCAGTAACAAACTGTCCCTGTAAGACGCGTGGGTCAAGCGAGATAACGCGTTTGGCGGTATTGCGCAGTTTCAGGGCCATCACCGTATGATGATGCAGCCGCCAGCCGGCCAGCGGGGTCACTTCAACCGGCTCTGACGGATAGAGGGTGGTGATGGAGGCAGCCAGATGCAGGTTCACCGGCTGAATGCCGCTGACCGGCTCAACCGTACGCAGGGGCGCATACAGTTGCTGGGCCGCATAGCGGGTTAACAGCACGGGAGTAGGTGCAGACAGTGGTGGCTTGCTCTGTGAGTGTGATTTATCTTTTGAATCGATTGATTTTTCAGCCGGGCAAATAATACGCACGGGTTCACTGGCCCCGGTTTTGCCGGCGGTCACATCCAATAAGATAATTTCGCCATTCTCACTGTCCTGCAATTGCAGGCGGGTAGCTGGGAACGCACTGTTGGCTTTCAGGTAAACCGCGCCACCGGTGCTCTGTACCCGCAATTTCTCACCCAGTGCCGGGGGCAGACCGACACGGACATTCCGGTCCGCAAAAATAATCCGCTCCTGACCAACCTGAAGCGTAACCGGTAACGGAATACGCTCCCATGTCAGCAGCTCATCGGCTTTTGCGCCAACGCAGAACAGGAGGAGGCTGACCAGTCCCAGCCCGACACCGCGCCAGTCAAATAAATCTCTTCTCATTGAAATACGCCTTTTTTCTCTTCCGCTGGCGGTGGCAGCGCTTCCAGCCGCTGTGGCATCCCGTCGTAGCAATCCAGTGCCAGACCAAAAGGATTACGCTCCGCATCCCCCTTTCAGCGGATAGCGCACCAATGCCCGTTTGACCGGTTCGGCGTGATAATATTCATCCGCCACCAAATCCAGCCGTACCACCCAGTTATCGCGGTCACGTACCGTCACACTGCGCGTCTCATAGCCCCGGCCGGGCACTTCATACACCACGCGCACCCGGTCGAGCAGTTCACCGCTGTCAGCCCGGGTTCGGGCATCCTCGCGCAGAAAATCCTGACAGGCCGGCGTCAGATACGGCGATAAGGCTTCAATTTTCGCCGGATAATCCTGTGCCCCGTTTTTCGGCCAGGCATGCAGTTGCTGGAAAATATAAAAGGCAAAGCTGTAGACACTCGGTGCCGGCACTTCCCACCACGCCCGGGTGCTGCCACTGCGTAAATCCGGCGGATTATGAATGGTCAGATTGCGTGGGGATGCCATCCAGCCCAGCAGACTTATCAGCAGCACTCCCACCAGAATACCGCACGCCACCCGCAGGGTCAGAATATGCTGGTCCCGGTTTCTGACCGCATGACGAAAGCGACTCATCACACGCCTCTCCTGTTGCGGTGCGCTTGCCTGCTGCGGCGTAGTGACCAGCCCTGCGCCGCGATAATCAAGGTCGGGTCACCCAGCCCTAACCGGCGTTTTTTCTCGGCCAGTTTCTGCCAGAGATAATTTTCCGGTTTGCCCCGTTTTAAGGTGGCAAGCCAGCGCCCGCCAACACTCAGCAGTAACAACGGCATCATCAGCATGCCGGTCGGCAGCATCACCCAACCGGCAAACGGAATAAAGGGAAGGCTGACCCCCAGACCGAGGGCCAGCCCTGCGATGGCGGCCAGCCCCATCTCCGGCGTGGTGAAGCCGCGAAATACGACGGGTTCAGCGTTTAAGCGATCGGGTAAAAAGGGGATCGTCTGCATCCGCGGCACCTTAAAAAATAATGTTGGCCGATTTCGCCAGCAACCAGATCACCGCAACCAGCAACACAATACCGACCACAATAATCGAGCCGAACTGGGTCCACGTGGCTTTGCCATCGCGCACTTCGGAGAAGGTTTCCACCGCCGCCGAGGCCACTTTAAAGAACGCGACTGCGGAGAGGATAAGCCCGCCAATCACAATGCCATCCTGTGCATACCCTTTCACCTGCCCCATTAATCCGCCACGACCACCACTTGAGGGCGGTTCAATCGAAGGCAAATCGGCCCAGGCCGATTCGCAGGAAACACCGAGCAGCAACAGAAAAGTGCTGACCCGGGTCATCAGGTTTGTGCTGAACTGACGGCAGGCCGTAAAAATTCGTTTCATAGTGATTCAGTTCCTTTTTGTTATGTTCATTGATTCAACCGGCAAACATCCAGACCGCCACGACCAGCAATACTGCGGTTCGAAGAGCAAACTGCCTGAGGGTCTGATTACGCACTTTTTCATTCGCCCAGCCGTTCCAGACATCCACCACCGCCCAGGCCGCCCACAGAAACAACGTGGCCAGAAAAAAGCCGACACACACCAGATATAAAAAAGTGACATCAAAGTGTCCTGAAGCCGCTTCAAAGGCATGGCGTTGGACAGGGGTCATTGCGGATGTTCCTGACGGTAATCACCGATGATTGACGTCGGATCGCGGGGTTGCTCGCGGGAAGGACTCAGGTAGTGATCGATACCGGCTTTGAGGGTATTGAGATCCGCCCTGATACGGGAATAATCAAACTCATAACGAGGATGTTCTGACGTGTCAGACTGCTTTTCGGCGATGTTTGCGCGTTCCAGTGCCATCTGAACCTGATCAATCAGACGTTTGGCACTGGCCAGCTCATCTTTCTCAGCCGCATAAGCCAGTGGCATACACAATACAGTCAATCCCAGCAAACAGACAGAACCGGATATCGAAAAGCAACAACGCATAAAGACTCCCCTCATCATAGACTCCGAGTGCGAGGATGCGGTGTTTTCTAAATCAGATCAGTAATAAACTCTTTATGCTTTGATGAAAATTAGCTAAATAGTCTGACTAATTTATTTGATTAATGATTTCACAATGAAGGAATAATATGCTGCGGATTGATTTACATGTCCCTGATGATGAGTATGAGACAGTGCGAAAGCTGGGCGCACACTGGGATGCGGCCGCCCAAATCTGGTATATCGATGGCAGTTTTGACCCGGAGCCGTTTATGCAGTGGCTGCCATTTTACAATGTGCATGCGGAATACTGGTATCTCGCCCAAACCCGGATACCCTGTCCGCACTGTCATGAACCCACCACCGTCACTGCCTTTATGTTGCCTGCCGGACATCAATTACTGGAAGCAGAGAAGGATGAGGAACCCGACACGGAAGTGGACTACACCGAACAGGACAGACCGGCATTTGTGTTTTATCTCGTCGATATCCCGTCTATCGTGCGTAATGTGCTACCCGGTTTTCACCACACCCTGCGCAAAGCCATCAGCCAACAGTTACACCAACAGCACTGGATAAACCACTGCGAACACTGTGATGCACAGCAGGACGATATCGAACTGTTTGCCGACATCGGTGGCGCGTTTTTTCCGGCCTCCAAAGAACAGGCGGCGGCTATTCAGCTGCACCGAATCGATAAGCCATTCGTAGTGTATTGTGAAGATACTTCGCACGAACATTACTGTTTCGATCCAAAGGGAAGCAACCGGGCCTGTCAGGCCTGTGACTGGTTTGAATGCATGACGCAAGTCGTAAATGTGCCTTCAAAATATCAGCATTAACCGGAAAAACTGACGCGCCGCCAAGCGGCTTGTCTGCTACACTATGGCATACAAAACAGAAAACCGTTTTGCATGCCATAGTGTAGCATCTCTATTATATTAGATTCTTTATATGTACTTTCTAATGTAAGTGTTAACTTCGTCAGCAAAAGGAACAAATGTGCAGCCAACTAAATATTTATCTTTGAGTCTTTTCTTATGCTCTTTAAGTATACCCACAGCCCTAAGTGTAAAATCTCCTGTAATCTGATGTTCCATAATTTGAGCAATTACACAGCCACTCATTCCTCGCCAAGAGGGTAATGGTAAAGATTTTGAAATACTTCTCTCTTCAAATATTATATTTTTGTTTTTAGCCTTTTCATCAAGCCAAAAATATACATCTTCATTTTCTTTATTATATTGAAAACTATGAAATGTAATATTGTAAGGATATAATCCTTTATTAGCCCTATCAATATGAAGAGCATTTTTTGATGATGGATACCCCATTATGACAAAAGACGAAGTTTTATTCATTAATGGTCTTTCATCAGAACTAAAAAAAAGCCAACTCTTTTCAAGGGCGAGCATTTCTTCAGAAAAAGGGATTATCGCATAATCTTTCTTATCATTATAAAGAACGTTTAATTTATGAAAAATATATTTATCCCCCTCAATGGAAAAAAAAGGTACTGAGCTTTTTTGCAAGTCATGTACTACATGTGCAGCTGTAACAATACAAGGATGTTTCCCATTAAGCATATATAAAAAACCGCTGCCAATAAGTGATGCACTCTTCATGCTAAATTCGTCTTTAGCAAAGAAAGAAACAAAAGATTTCTGCCATTTTTCAAATAGTTTAGTACTACCATTTTGCTTTATCCAAGAAGGCAGGATTTTAATAACTGATAAACATGGGTAAAAATCATAAGAAGAAACCAACATAGAATAAAAACCTCATCAAAGATAACCAAGTATTTCCACATAACAAAATACTAGGCAATAAATAAATATTAGTAAAACATTATGATTAAATCGCTACTACAATATTTGTATTCCATTACCCTGAGTATTAAATGTATTTCTTAAACATCGAAGTCGTGATCACCACCGCCATTCCCAGCAAGAGCGCAGCAGGCAACAATATCACCGTGGGATACACCACATCCGGCCACGATAAATACAGCACACAGGGGATCGTGCAAGCCGGTTTAATGCCCCGCTTAGCATGATGATACACAAAACTCGATTCATAGCCTGCGCCATACCGGCGTAAGTCCCGTCGCCCCAGCCCGTCAACCAGCGCGACCAACACCACCATCACAAACAACGGAACGGACAGCACCAGAATCGCCAGCCGGATCAGCGTCACCATCGTGATAAACACCGTCGCCAGCGCATATTCCCGCAAATAACCCGATATGCTATGTAATACCGTATTGAATTCACGCATAAAATCATTGCGGCTATTAAGCTGAGAGTGTGATTTCCCCTGTATCCAGTGCAGAAAACCACTGTCAACAAACAGCCATTGATAGGTCTGTGCCAGCCAGTCAGAGACCGTCTGTGACGGTTCTGACAATAACAGACTCCGGGTAAATTCCGTGGATAAAAATTGCAGCTCGGTTTTCATCATCGTCTGGCTGTGAGCCGCGCCCTCATCCGGCCAGAAAAAAGCCATACCCAAATATTCCAGTAACAGGCTGAACAGCCACGACATCACAATAAAGCCAATGAGCTGCCACGGCCATTCCCACAGCACACGATACAGCAGGCCATGCTTGCGGGGCGGTTGGGAAGTGGTGTGGGACGGGTTTTCTGATTGTGCCATGACGCGAAATTACCCCTTATCTTCCCACCAGTTTTCACTGGTGCGGTAGTACCGCCGCATCTGTTCGGCGATGTTCTGCAAACTCGCCGGCATCAGGGCATCATCGTCATCACCGGTGGGCAGAGGCATGCGAATTTTCCACAGCTGCCCGCCCTCCAATAAAGCAAATGCCTGCCCTTTCGGCAGGTTAATCATCTCAGCCGGCGTCACCAACGGTGTTTTAACCGTACCGACCCTGTCCTGTGTTGACGAGGTAAAATCCTGCCCCTGCTCGACATCGGCAATATCCGAGTGCCCTGAGACCAATGTCTTACTGTAGATTTCCACTTCCGGCAGCTGGCTGGTGAGTAACTCGGCTGTCCGGTTATCCCGTACCCGCAGCATAATCAGGGTATTGAAGTTACCAATCACCTGCGCGGTTTTGGCTGGGCTGCCGATACGGGCTTCAATATCCGAGGAGGTCTGGGTATAGGCGGTGACCTGCATACCGGCGCCACCGCCTTTATTAATCAACGGGATAAATTCATCCCCCATCAGTTCATTGAATTCGTCACAGTGCAGGTTAATCGCCAATTTCCCGTCATGGCGAACCGGCAACCCTGCATTCATGCCATATTTATAAATCTGCCCGGCCACACTGACCAAATCCGCAAACATGCTGTTGCCCACCGCCGAAGCCACATCGCTGTCGGACAATGCATCCAGCCCGATATAGACAATCCCGTTCTTGCGGATCACCTGCTCCCAGTCGAAAATCGGGCGCAAGTCCGCCATATTGAGATAATCCGGTGATAACAATTCTGCGATTTTTCCCGTGGTCAGTTTTTCCAGCAGAGGCAATAGCGAGGCGACAATTTTATCAAAATAGGTACGGTCATAACGCACAGCTGAACGTAACCCGTCCAGAATAGGGTCATAGAGCTGTTTACCTGCCTCAGAACTGAGCGTCATTTCCATTGCCCAGAGCCGGAGCGCATCCGGCTGCCCCTGCATATTGCGCGGAATATCTTTTTCTTTCAGCTTGCCGAGGATTTGATTGATGTGCTCCAGCAACACAGGCTGCCTGTCTGCCATCACTTTAGTCGCATAGAGCTGATACAGTTCGCTGATATTATTGACGTAACGCGTGATAAGCGTGTAATCCGGCCGATGCCCCAGTGCCACCAACGCACGGGCGACAATATTGACAAACCGCCAGGCAAACTCCCGGAACGCGGCACTGTTCCCTTCCCCACTCAATTGCCCCGCCAGACGGGAAGCGACTTCAGAGACCCGGCCAAACCGCCCGACCGCATTATAACGCGCTGAGATTTCCGGCCAGCCCAGATGAAAGAGAGACAGTTCACTGCCACGTCCGGCCCGGTGGGCTTCTGCCCAGATGCGCCTTAACAGGTCGGCATCCCCTTTGGGATCAAAGACAATCACTACCTCGCCCCGCCGGATATCCTGCGTGATCAGCAGTTCAGCCAGCCGGGTTTTTCCCACGCGGGTCGTGCCCATCACTAAGGTATGTCCGACCCGTTCGCGCAGATCCATAAACACTTCCGCTTCCTGCGGCTCAATACCGTGGATCATCGGATTGCCCCCAACCGGAGGCAGTGGTCGCACCGGATTTAACGGGGAATCTTTGCGCAACAGATTTGACAATGCCGGCCAACGGTATTCGGTATGGTGCTCCAGTGCTCGGGCCAACTGATAGAGCCGAGACGGCTGCACAAATCGTTCGACTTCCGGTCGCCGCGTATCCTGCAAACGCTGGGTATGCTTCTGCTGCCAGCGAAAACCCCGGCCCAGAAACAAGCGCTGATGACTGACGGGAATGTGTTTTGTGCTCATCTGGTAACGCGGTAAACGGCTCAGATTTCGGCGATAGCGGATAACCTGAATGCCCTGCCATGTGCGTATTATCGCTAATACAGTAAAACTCCCGGCCATCACATAGCTGACGGAGGGTGCCAGTGCAATCGCCCACGGTGCCCGGATACAGATAAATGCGGCAACCGCTGAAACCACAGCGGTATTCAGCTCAACAGCCGGACGCAGCAAGGCTTCAACCACATAACGACGGCTCATAGTGAGGGCTGCTGAGAAAGTTGAGTTTCGGTGATCAACACCGGATAATGCTGTAACTGCAAACGACGCGCCAGCTCTGTGCCGGAAGCCGGTGATAACAGGATATCCGGTGCTAAAGCGCGCAGTGACTGTAATCCAGTCATTGTACTGACATTAACGACCAGTCCCACCGCGTGCAATTGTGCCAGACGGGCTGCATGCTGACTTAGCCACTGACGAGAGTCAGGATCATCGCCAATCAAAAATAACGCGCCAATCCCCGGCAATTGCAGTGAGCGGTTTACTATTTTTCCCGGTGTCAGTTCCGGTGTGTTAACCGGTAGCATGGCTGCTTCCCCCTCCACTTCTGGCGAGAAAGGGTGTGATTGTGCAGAACGATAATTCGGCTGAGCATTAATGCTTTCATAAAAGGGTGAGGCATCTTTGCCGCCCAAATCGGCAATCACGTTCAGTTCGGCATGACCGGTCGTCATCCATAACAGACCGATAATGGGAAATACGCTCAGCCGTTTCATTGTAATGAAGTGACCTGCCATCCCTGCTCCCCTTGTCGTAATAATACCGGCATCAGTCCTTTGCCAAACCGGAACCAGTATCCTGCATCATGATTCAGCGTGATTTGTCGGTTACGGACCTGTTCAACCGGAATATGATGCGTTTTAGCCCACTGCCGTAAGGTGTCATCATTACGTTGGCTGTCGACCAGATAGATATCCACCGGCTGCTTTGTCGCCAGTACTTCAGCCAAACGGGTGTCACATTGCGGGCAATCTTTGGCTCTGACAAACAGAGCCAGCCGACCGTTTGTTTCATGCGATTTTTCCATATTGACCGGCAGTACATCCGGAAACAGTCGCTGCCAGGCGGCATTCACTTCCCGCTGGAAACGCAGTTCTTTTTCAGTGCGAGCAAACTCTGCCTTCACCCACTGTTCAGCATAACGGCGGCGTTCGGCCTCGCTTTCGGTTTCAATGCCTAATGCGGTCAGCGGATCAAGCCCCGGCGACCAGAGACCCCGTGGCCCGTTCATCAGGTGCTGATAACGCTGATATTCACCGGCACTTAATTGCCACTGTTCAGCCTGATTATTCAGGGATTGCGGCTGGCTTTCTGTCGTGAGTGTCTGCTGCGAAGCTAACGGTGTCGGTGTTACTGCCCAGACCGGACTGCTCAGCAGCCATACCAACACACTGAGCGGGTGTAATTTCATCAACGTCCGCCTCCTTGCTGCGGTTGTTTAGCCGGAACCGGTAACTGATAGCCCTGGCGTAAATGATGGCAAACTTTGCGCTGCACCTCATCCACCTCCAGTTGCCAGGCCGGACCTGCCATCACCTGCAATGCTGTGCGTAACCGAATCGGACCCAACTGCGCGTGTACGGATGGCAGCGGCTGGCGATATAAAATATCATTCCTCTCGTCAGGCATGCAGAGTGCGTAACCGGATTGACGCAGTGCATAGCGCATGGCATCAGCCACCGTGGGAGTCTGGGACGCAGGGAGCTGCATATCAATCAACAAGGAAAGTGGATCACGCTGTGCTGCTGTCAGGTCGGTACTGACCAGCACATAGCGACCATAACGAACAACTTCGGGTGTTTGTCGATAAATATCCGGTGAAACCGACTGCACATTTTGTGTCAGCGTCACGGAAGAAAAGCTATTTTGGGAAGGCTGAGGGAGCGGTTGTTTCGCGGGAGTCGTACATCCCGTCAGTATGACCGCGATTAAGCCGATTAACACCGTTATTTTCATGCCAAATAGGTTCCTGCTCAGTCGTAAAATAATCCTGACTATGCAAGGAACCCTGTGATGTATTCAATGAACAACTCAACTGTGTTTGCTGAAAATTAATATGCCGAAAAAAACGTTATTGTGTGTCAATGTTAGTTTTTTTATCCGTGCGTTATTCAGCCGCTGCCTGATTTTCATCAACCGACTGACGGATTTTTCGTTCAATAAAATTGCCGTAGTCATCGAAATAACGGCTGGGCCAGATTTCAGCGGGTTCCATTCCCAAACGGGTAGCGATGATGAGTTCCCCCTTCGGCCATGAGCGGGATAAGGTATTAGCCAGAGTGGAAGAACTGAGTCCCGATTCACGGGATAAAGCAGCGAGTGTGGTACCACGTTTGCGTAATGCACAAATAATTTCGGCTGGGTGCCAGTCTTGTTGAATATTAATCATACCTGCGTCCCCTTCTGTTGATTATTGGTGGTGGCGGTTCAAGACAGGGATTCTCAGGTACCGGGAACTATCCACCGGCGAGGCCGAAGCCTCCCCCGCCTGAACCGCCATTGAAGGGGCGATAGCAGACACACTGGTAGAAACATCCTACCAGTGGATAGTTCTTAGAGGCCTGAGATTCCTCACTACCGGATTTTGCCGATAGCTTTTTTACTTTAACGAATTACGTTATCTAATTCAATAATTGAACATGTAAGTTTAATAAGTAAATTGGGTGAACAAAATAACCAATATAATAAAATAACCTTATATATCATAATAATGTATTAACCACACTATCCTGATATTCAGGATAGCAAACAAAAAAATATCTATTAATGGTTATTCATATGTTACTTAGCAGGATCAAAAAAGGCTCCTTCAGGAGCCTTTTTTGAAAGATATTCTTCACACTCCGACCATCATAACGAGTAGGGGCGGGTGCTTACACAAGTAGAGTTTCCTCTGGTTCAGATTATATAACACGCAATAAAACACGTCAATGTATGTGATCGGCCCTGTGAATCTGAACAAAACAAACGGTATACTGTGCCAAATTCACAGAGGACGCTGTAAGATAATGACAATTGAAGCAATTACCCAATCACTTTCCGCCTCCAGATTTGCCACATATCAGTCACCTATTCTTGGCGGGAAATCCCCTGAACAATGTTTGGGTGTTTATTTATGGAATAAACAACTGGCCAGTGTTTTCTTACCTGCGTTACAAGTCATTGAAGTTTCATTACGCAACGCCCTCTATCAGTCTTATATTCAATATGAAGAAGAACGGATTGAACGCAATTTTGCCAGCCATGTTTGGGCAGAGAAAAAATCCCAAATAGACCGCCATTGGTTCGTCAATGCGTTCACACAACGGAATAATCCCGGTGCTTATAAAGGCATTCAGGCAGCCATAAACCAGTTAGAGAAAGAGAAAAAACCTCATACGCCTGAAAACATTATCGCCAAACTGACCTTTGGCTTCTGGGTTTCTATGGTCAGAAATGATTTTGATATTCAAAAAAAACCTTACTTGGTACTTTGGCCCCATTTGAGAGGTTCAGTTTTCCCCAACGCATTGAATACGCAAACAGGCCGCCCATTATCGATTAATAGCATTGGTAATGAGCTAAAAGAAATTAACAAAATTCGTAACCGGCTCTCTCATCATGAACCTTTGTGGCGTGATCAAAAAGCGTATCAGGTTGAAGATATTGTTAATAAAGTGATTGAGCATTACGAACGTTGTTTAAAAGTCATTTATTGGATCAATCCTTCCAATCTCAAACTATTAGATATTATTGAAAATAACCAAAAAATGACAGAG
Source organism: Xenorhabdus sp. PB61.4 (assembly GCF_963894935.1). NCBI lineage: Bacteria > Pseudomonadati > Pseudomonadota > Gammaproteobacteria > Enterobacterales > Morganellaceae > Xenorhabdus > Xenorhabdus sp. PB61.4. The sequence continues at coordinate 564 of NZ_CAWQJR010000225.1, read as the reverse complement.
TTATGCAGCCTTCATTCACTCTGGAAAAATAAACAGCTTCCGGAAGGAATATCATCACTGCACATCAATACCAATTGGAGAAAATTCGTTATGTTAGACTCTTCTCATACCGGAGAGATTATTCATATTTCGGATAATCACATTTTAATCAAAAGCAAAAAAGATAAGGCGATTTTTTTTGGAAAAAAAGAAGAGCTTGATGGTGATATAGAAGCATATAAAAAATATGACGTGGTAAAATACTACCCGGAGTCAAGCACTGTACGTTATCCAAATGCAAAAAGGATCACAAAGGTGTAAAAATTAACTCCAAGATTGATTAGTACACGGCGATTTATAATAAAATTCAATCTACAATCATGCTGCTTTCAACACTGGATAGAGAAATGCGAATCGCCGATTTAATGAAGTTAATATTTAAAGTTGAATAATTGATTATTATCATAATAAAAAAAATAAATATTCATCAAATTGAAATATCTAAAAAATTTGTGAGTTAGTTAAAAAAACAAAAAATTCTCACATGAATTTTATACAAATTCATACTATGACATACCATGAAGT
>NZ_CAWQJR010000224.1:0-17344 GCF_963894935.1 Xenorhabdus sp. PB61.4 | reverse complement strand
ATAATTTTATTAAAAGAATTCACTGGCTTAATTAATTTATTCATATCAAACCACCCCGGAATAACATCCATAAAAAATAAAAATTTTTCTCATACGCTTTGAAAAATGAAGAGTGCTTTATCCCAACCGATTTCAAAAAACTCTCCCAATAGCATAGCGAAGTAATCACACATTTAGCTTTTATCATAATGTAGAAATAATTGGCAATAACCAATTTAAAAGATAATTTGCCATGAACTTCCCTATTTGGCTTTATTTTCTTTTGTTCTGGATAGTTGCACTGGATTTTTTATGCTTTAATTAGTATGTTGTAACTAAATATGAGAAGATCCACTAGAATATGAGTGTAAGCGTTCGAATATGAATAAATACCTTTCAATAGAGTCACTTACTTCTTGCTTTAAAAAACAGGAAAAAAAATTAGCTGAATTGGCTGAACTGTTGATGAAATATCCCCTTATTGATGCCCAGGTATTCCAATTGCCACAAATTGAAAAAGGCGATGAACATGAACAGATTACTGAAATTGAAGTCTCTCCTCTACAGGGTGAAGATGCCCTTAACTTAGGTTTACGGTTTTATCAGAAGTTATTCATACATCATAATCATCCCAATATCAGCAGCAAAGCCGCAAGCCGATTACCGGGAGCATTATGTTTTTCTGTCAGCCAGCAGCAATATAAAGCGGCCATGAGCATTATTGATGATGTTAACGAGTTAAAAACAGAACTGGAAAATATAGTAACTAAAGAGTCAGGCGTCAGCAAAGAACAGCGGTTTGAATTCGTTCATGATCATTTACGCGGTTTAATTACCTTAAATGCCTATCGAACGATTACCCCACTCGTAGATCCGGATACTATCAACTTTGGCTGGGCCAATAAAAACATCATTAATAAAGTGACAAAGCAACAAATTCTGGAAAGGCTGGAAAAGAGTTATAATTCTGGTCGTGCAGTCCCACCCTACTCCAGCGATCAGTGGACTGCGTTGGTCGCATTGGAAATCACCGATATTAAGAAGTTGCCTGATGATGTAGTTTTGAAAATTAAACGACCAGTAAAAGTACAGCCTATTGCACGAGTCTGGTATTCAGAAATACAAAAACAGGTTCAATATGCCTGCCCTCTCCCCATCATCGCTTTCTATACAAAAGAGAGTGGAGTAACCCCCAAAGTAGGTTCACTGCCAAATTATAACGCCAATACAATCAAATACCGCCACAAACCCAAAGCTAAGCCGCTTGAGCTGATAATCCCTCGTTTACATCTTTATCGGGAAATATAAAACAAAAAACCGGAGGAAAAACCTCCGGTTCCACATCAGCCATTAATAGGCAAGAGTTACTTCATACTGCCAACCATATCTTCCGGACGAACCCAAGCGTCAAATTCAGCTTCAGTCAGGTAACCCAACTGCATTGCTGATTGTTTCAGAGTCAGACCTTCTTTATGTGCTTTTTTAGCAATTTCTGCTGCTTTGTCATAACCAATATGGGTATTCAGAGCAGTTACCAGCATCAGCGATTCATTCAACAATTGAGTAATGCGATCACGATTAGGCTCAATTCCAATAGCACAATGCTCATTGAAGCTACGCATGCCATCAGCCAACAGACGAACGGACTGCAAGAAGTTATGAATTACCATTGGACGGAATACGTTCAGCTCAAAGTTACCGGACGCACCACCAATATTGACAGCCACATCGTTACCCATAACCTGCGCGCACAACATAGTCATAGCTTCACACTGAGTCGGGTTTACTTTACCCGGCATAATGGAGCTACCCGGCTCATTTTCAGGGATAGAAATTTCACCGATACCACAGCGAGGGCCGGAAGCCAACCAGCGAACATCGTTGGCAATTTTCATTAATGATGAAGCCAGACCTTTCAGTGCACCATGGGAATGAACCAGTGCATCACAAGTGCCTAATGCTTCAAATTTGTTTGGTGAAGTGATGAAAGGCTGACCGGATAATTCAGCGATTTTTTTCGCAACACGAACGGCATATTCAGGGTGAGTATTCAGACCTGTACCAACTGCTGTTCCGCCCAGCGCCAGTTCACAAACATGGGGGATGCTGTTTTCGATGTGTTTCAGGTTATGAGCCAGCATTGCTGCCCAACCTGAAATTTCCTGACCTAAAGTCAGTGGTGTTGCATCCTGTAGGTGAGTACGGCCAATTTTTACGATATCTCTAAACGCTTCTGCTTTATCTGCCAGCGTTTTTTGCAGAACATTCAACTCAGGTAACAGATGCTCACGTAATGCGATAACTGCCGCAACATGCATTGCTGTCGGGAAGACGTCATTAGAGCTTTGGCTCTTATTAACATCATCATTAGGGTGGATCAGGCGTTCATTACCTCTTTGACCACCAAGGATCTCACTACCACGGTTCGCCAGCACTTCATTCATGTTCATGTTACTTTGAGTGCCAGAACCCGTTTGCCAGATAGCGAGAGGGAATTCTGTCGGGTGTTTATCTTCCAACACCTCTTTCGCCGCAGCGATAATTGCATCACCGCGTTCCTTAGGTAAAAGGCCCAGATCCATATTAACACTGGCCGCGGCCTGCTTGGTTAACGCAAGAGCATGAATCAATGCAACAGGCATTTTTTCCTGAGAAATGCGGAAATGCTCCAGTGAGCGCTGAGTTTGCGCTCCCCATAATTGGTCAGCAGGTACTTCGATAGGTCCCATTGAGTCTTTTTCAATGCGAGTGGCTGCCATTACTATCTCCTTAGCACACAGAATAATTGAATACGCCGGATCCAACTGTTTTTAACTCACCCAACAGTGCAGATAAATTAATCGGCATCTCTTTATAATGCCATAAATTTATTATCGATAATGCGACCTAATCGTGTTTATTGTATTGTTGTCATATAAAGTTGTTGTATAAATAAGTTTTTTTATTACAGGAAACCCGCCATGCTGAAAATGACCAACCAAATCCAACATTATGATTGGGGAAGTACAACCGCACTGACCGATATTTATGGTATCGCGAATCCGGATAATCAGCCTATGGCAGAGCTATGGATGGGCGCACATCCCAAATGCAGTTCTCAGGTAGCTGATCCTGAAACGGGCCAGTCTATTGCCCTGAATCAGCTTATCGCTCAGGACCCGGAAAAATATCTGGGTAAAAAAGTCGCCATGCAGTTCGGGCGGCTACCTTTTTTATTTAAAGTCTTGTGCGCAGCTCAGCCACTTTCTATTCAGGTGCATCCGGATAAATTATCGGCAGAAAAAGGTTTTGCCAGAGAAAATGCTGCGGGTATTCCTCTGAATTCACCCCAGCGTAATTATAAAGATGATAACCATAAGCCTGAATTAGTGTATGCGCTGACCCCATTCAAAGCGATGAACGCTTTCCGGCCTTTATCAGAAATAACTGAGCTACTGAGCTATGTCTCGAACGCACACCCTGATATTCAGCCATTTATTCAACACCCTACCGAGCAGGGTTTATCGTTCCTTTTTGCTCAGTTACTAAATATGCAGGGTAAACAGAAAAGTTTAGCGCTTGCGGTATTGAAATCGGCATTGAATAGCCGTCAGGGAGAGCCATGGGAGACGATTAAAAAAATGACAGAATTTTATCCCGACGATAATGGTCTGTTTACTCCTCTCCTGCTCAATATTGTGGAATTACAACCGGGTCAGGCCATGTTTCTCTATGCCCGCACTCCTCATGCTTATCTTGAAGGCGTTGCATTGGAAGTTATGGCAAATTCAGATAATGTCCTTCGCGCCGGCTTAACCAGCAAACATATCGATGTTCCTGAATTGATGGCAAATCTGGAATTTACCTCTAAACCCGCTGCTACCTTGTTAACTATCCCAACACAAGAAAAAGAAGCTCTGAATTATTCTGTTCCAGTCAACGATTTTCATTTTTCTATTTATGCTGTTTCAGGGCAGCCGATAACGCTGGAAAATGATTCCGCATCGGTTCTCTTTTGTTCTGGTGGTCAGATAACAATCAAGTCTGCTGAGCAGGAACTGAAACTATATGCTAGTGAATCCATCTTCTTAGCCGCGGCAGAGAAAAATGTAACTATTTATGGTAACGGGAAATTTGCCTTAGTATCTAATAAATAATTATGATTCATCTAGTTACAAAATAACCCATCAGTAGTTAATCACACTTTTATTGAAAAGTGATTAAAAGTTCTCTAGTTAATCTATACAATTAACAACTATTTTTTACACAAAGACATATCGCATATGGCAATAATGCCGTATGCGCAAAAAAGGATGGAATTCCCACATGAAAAAATCGCTAGTAGCTGTAGGTGTTATTGTTGCTTTAGGTGCAGCATGGACAGGCGCGTCCTGGTACACAGGGAAGCAGGTTGAAGCGCGTATGGATGCAGCACTCCAAAAAGCAAATACGAAACTGGCCGAAAAGATGCCAGATCTTGGATTAGAATTGCAGAAAAAAGATGTGAAACGCGGCATCTTTAGCACGGATGTCCAACTTGCTCTTACTAGCAAACTTGATAAGAAAGACGGTATTGTTATCGCATCCAATATTGAGCATGGGCCTTTCCCTCTTTCCGATATTGCTAAATTTAAATTTGGCCCTAAATTAGCATTAATCCATTCCGAGCTAAAAGACGGTGAATTACTGAAAGAACTATTTGAAATCACCAAAAATAAATCCTTACTTAATGTAGATACCAGTGTCGCGTATGATGGGAATTTATCTTTTGGTATCAATATCATTCCTGTTGATTACACCACTGAAAAAGGCCTCCACTGGGTCATTTCAGGAGCAAATGTAACCATAGATACTAATAAGGATTTCAGTGAAATTACATCCACAGGAAAAAGCGATGAAATAAAATTTGTTCAGCCTGCTCAGCAAGACACCGAATTTAAAATGAAAAATTTAAGTTTTTCATTTAATAGCAAAAAAAATCAATCTGGTATCTATCTCGGTGACACTTCATCAAACATAGACGAAGTGAGCCTGAGTGGATTTGGTGAAGATATGATGTCCATTAACGGTATCAAATCTTTTTCTACCTTTACTGAAGGTGAAAAGAACAATCTGGATGGAAAATATTCTCTTACCGTTGATGGCATCAAAGTTAAAAACCAGGATTTTGGTTCAGCCAAATTTGTGTTAGGCATGTACCATCTTGATAATCAAGCCTACAGTAAGGTAGACCGGGCAACTTATGAAGCTCTCTTCAAAACAATTAATTCTTTTGATATAGAAAAATATTCTCAGATTACAGATGCTGCGCTGATGGAAAACCTACCCGCGTTGCTGAAACATAATCCAACATTCACCCTCGAAACGCTTAGCTTCAAAAATAGCAAAGGCGAAAGTACAGCTAACTTCACAACGACTCTGAATAACCTTCCTGACGATTTCAGTAAGCTACAAAATAGTAATCAAGAAGAAATCATTCGTAGTCTGATCAAAAACTTCTCACTTGACATTAAGCTATCAAAACCAATGCTGACAGAATCCATCGCTCTGTCTGCGATGGTCAGGGGTGAAAACAGGGAAGCAGCCGATGCTACCGGAAAAAGTGTTGTGCAAATGATTGAAGCACAAGCTACGGCACTTAACTTATTTACCCATACTGATGACTCCATTGACATGAATCTCAATTATGCCGATGACAAGGTCAAATTTAACGGTGAAGAGTTCGACCTGCATCAATTCCTGCTTGATCATAATCTGATCGACTCCTATGATGGTGCCGATGAGCAAAATCAGCATGATGGTGAAGCTAATCTTCCTGCTGCTGAGTAACACAAAACCCTATCAAGGTTCTCTATAAGAAAGTACATGCTGAGGCTGGAGAAGCCTAAACAGCGCAAACATCGTAAAAAAAATCGATAGATAGTACTTTCATTGCCAGTCAATGCGTTGACTGGCTTTTTTGTATACTTTTTATGATAACTTTATAAAACAAAAAGGATAAAAAATGATTGATACACAGCTTCCGCTGACCGATTTACACCGCCACCTTGACGGTAACATTCGTCCCGAAACAATTCTCGATCTTGGTCGTCAACACAATATCATTCTTCCTGCCTATGAGCTGGAAGCTCTGCGTCCTCATGTTCAGATCATTGAAAGTGAGCCAGATCTCGTCAGTTTCCTGCAAAAACTTGACTGGGGCGTTACTGTACTGGCTGATTTGGATGCCTGCCGCCGCGTTGCTGTAGAAAACGTCGAAGATGCCGTTAATGCCGGTCTGGATTATGCTGAGCTGCGTTTCTCTCCTTACTATATGGCAATGAAACACCAGCTCCCTGTTGAAGGAGTCGTGGAAGCCGTCATCGATGGCATTCATTCCGCCAGCAAGCAGCACGATATCCAAATCCGTCTGATTGGTATTCTGAGCAGAACGTTCGGAGAAAAAGCCTGTTCTGAGGAGTTAGCCGGTCTGCTCGCTCATAAGCAACATATTACTGCAATGGATTTGGCGGGTGATGAGCTGGGTTTCCCCGGGCATTTATTTGAACAACACTTTATTCAGGCCCGTGATGCAGGCTGGAATATCAGCGTACACGCCGGAGAAGCTGCAGGTGCAGAAAGTATCTGGCACGCGATTCGTGAACTGGGAGCAACCCGAATTGGTCATGGTGTTAAAGCCATTACCGATCCGGCACTGATGGATTATTTGGCAGAGCACCGTATTGGTATTGAATCCTGCCTGACATCAAACCTGCAAACCAGCACTGTCAGCGCTTTATCCGCTCACCCACTGAAAAAGTTCCTTGAACATGGCATTCTGGCATCTATCAATACTGATGATCCGGCTGTTGAAGGAATTGAAATTCGTCATGAGTACCATGTTGCCGCCCCTGCCGCAGGCTTGTCCCCAGAGCAAATCCGACTGGCACAGATAAATGGTCTGGAAACCGCATTCCTCAGCGAAGCGGAGAAACAGACATTAAGAATGAAAGTCGCAAACCGTTAACAGCGATTTAATCCTATATCAAACTGAGGATATGCGAGTATAAAGGCAGAAGTTACTCTGCCTTTTTTGAACAATTAGACCTTTTTTGAACGTCTGGCATATCGATTGGCGAGTACAGCACAAACCATCAGCTGGATTTGATGGAATATCATCAGTGGCAACAGCATAATGCCCACCATTGCGGCCGGAAATAGCACATTTGCCATCGGTACACCATTGGCAAGACTTTTCTTCGAACCACAAAAAACGATTGTGATCTCATCTTCTTTACTGAACCCCAGTAAGCGTGAGCTGTATACATTGATGGTTAATACCACAGCAAGCAGAACACAGCAGACAATACCGATCATTATCAGTGAGTAAGCATCAATTTTATGCCAGATTCCTTCGACAACGGCTTCGCTGAATGCAACATAAACCACCAGCAAAATAGATGACCGATCGGTGATATTAACCAGTTTTTTATGCTTTTCGACCCAATTAGCAATTAATGGACGTGACAGATGGCCAACAATAAAAGGCACCATCAATTGCAGGATAATATCTTTTATCGCCTGCCATGTATCAGGATGGCTTCCACCATCATGCGTCTGGATAAGGTAACCGACAAGTAGAGGTGAGAGAAATATTCCCAGTAAGCTGGAAGCAGAAGCACTGCATATCGCTGCGGCAACATTGCCTTTGGCAACAGAGGTAAAAGCGATGGCTGACTGCACCGTGGCTGGTAATGCGCAAAGATACAGAAAACCCATGTAAACAGACGGCGACATCCATTCCGGCACAATGAAATGTAACCCCATACCCAGTACAGGAAACAAAACAAACGTGCTCAGAAAGATAACCAGATGCAAACGCCAGTGCCCTATTCCTGCCAGAATGGCATCACGCGAAAGTTTGGCTCCATGCATAAAAAATAACAGTGCAATGGCTGCTGTAGTCAGGTACTGGAACCACGTTTTCACTTCCCCTTCACAGGGAAAAAACGATGCAATCATGACCACTGTAAGCAGTGTTAACAGAAAAGGATCTATTTTTAATTTTTGCAACCAATTCATCAGTACCCTTCCTCTTGCCTCAGGATTACTCCATCACTAAATCAGTCAATCGATAACGACTGTGCGTTGCTCTTTCGCTGATTTTTCACCTGCTTCAATCAGTTTCATAATCAGGATAGCTTCCTCCGCCGTCACAGGATTCGGTTTTCCCGCCAAAATAGCATCACGGACAGCAGCATAATACGCGCCATAATTACCCGGTAAATTAGGAACAGTCTGTGTAATCAGATTATCATTTTGTGACACTGTCACATGACCCTCACGCGCATCATATCCCCAATTTTCTTGTGTCAGGCTTTCCCCGGCCTTCAGACAATCTTCCTGTGTATCTAAACCATATTTTACGTAACTGCCAGACATACCATGTAAGGTATAAATAGGAGATTCTGCGGCAACAAGCATTGATGCATGTAATACAACTTTCAGCGTAGGGTATTTTAGCTGAGCATGGAAGTAATCAGCAGTTTCAGCATTTGGACGTATTATGCCCAAATCGGTTGTAATGGCCTGAGGTTTGCCAAAAAGCTGCACCGCCTGATCCAATAAATGAGGGCCTAAATCATACCAAATCCCGCTGCCTGCACCTGCCGCCTCTCTCCAGCGTTGACGTACAGCCGGACGATAACGGTCAAAATGAGATTCATAATACTTTAATTCACCCAACACATTGTCTTTCAGTAGTGACTGAACTGTCAGAAAACCCGAATCCCAGCGACGATTATGAAATACCGATAGTAGTAAATTAGCCTCTTCTGCCTGTTTTTTGAGGGCTTCGGCTTCTGCAACCGTAATCGTGAAAGGCTTATCGACCACAACATGCTTTCCGGCAGCCAGCGCTTTTTGTGCTAATGGGAAATGTGTATCGTTAGGCGTTGGGATCACAATAAGATCAATGTCAGGATCGTTAAATAATGCTTCTGGAGAAGAAGCAACATGAATGTCCGGCCAGTCTTTTTTGACTTTCTCTGCATCACTGCTGGAAATAGCAACTAATTCCACATTCGGCGTTCCCGCAATTAATGGCGCATGAAACGTTTTACTGGCATAGCCATATCCAACCAGACCAACTTTCAGAAGATGACTCATAATGACCTCTCAACATTTACAAAAAGGATAAGAAAATATCACTTGCGGTGACTCATTAGCAAATAATCCTACTTCCTGTGTTACTATCTTTTTTATATTTGAATACCCATCATGGAGAGAATGTTTTGTATGTATCAATCCAATGATTATTACCGTATTAATGGTTGGCTATTAGCCCCTGCTGCTTATTTAGTCATGACATTTATTGCTGCCAGTACAATGTTAGTGTTATATGGAATAACCTATTCCTATCAAAGTACGTTAATTCATCGAATAGGTGGCGATTTCGCAGTCCAATGGTATATATCCGTATTAACCACGGCTATTATGTGGTGTTTTACGCTTTGGGTATTAAAATTGCTTTTTATTCGTTCAAAACGGTTCCCGCGTATTTTTATCATCTGGCTGACACTTTCAGTACTTATTGCTGTCAAAGCTTTTGCATTCTCCCCCATTTCAGATGAACTTGCAGTCAGCTCATTACTTTGGTCACTATTAGCTGCTGCTGTTTTTGTTCCTTATATTAAGCGCTCTTATCGGGTGAAAATGACTTTCACACAAGATCGATAACATCCCCCACAATTGGTTGTTATCATTGCCCCACTTGCCTCACCGCAACGTGGGGAGTTTCTGTCACTTTCACGACTATATTATTTTCATCAAATAATCTTATTTTCAGGTATAGCAATGACTGAATACCTTCTGTTATTTATTGGCACGGTTCTGGTCAATAACTTCGTTTTAGTGAAGTTTTTGGGCCTATGTCCGTTTATGGGTGTTTCAAAAAAACTTGAAACCGCTATTGGGATGGGAATGGCAACCACATTTGTCCTGACGCTTGCTTCCATCAGTTCATGGCTGGTAAATACTTATATTCTTATTTCATTAGATTTGGTTTATTTACGCACATTAAGTTTCATTCTTGTAATTGCTGTTGTCGTTCAGTTCACTGAGTTAGCCGTCCGTAAAACCAGCCCCTCACTTTACCGTTTATTAGGCATTTTCCTGCCTCTGATAACAACAAACTGTGCTGTACTCGGCGTAGCTCTGCTGAATGTCAATCAATCGCATAACTTTTTACAGTCTGCTGTATATGGTTTCGGCGCTGCGGCCGGATTTTCGCTTGTCATGGTGCTATTTGCAGCCATTCGTGAACGTCTGGCTGTTGCCAGTATACCTGCCCCTTTTCGTGGTTCATCGATAGGGCTTGTCACTGCGGGGTTAATGTCCCTTGCATTTATGGGCTTTAGTGGTTTGGTGAAATTCTGATGATATCTTTATGGATTGCTGTCGGCGTACTCAGTGTACTCGGGTTAATTTTCGGATTAATTCTGGGTTTTGCTGCTCGCCGTTTTAAAGTGGAAGAAGACCCAATAGTTGAAAAAGTTGATAATCTATTGCCACAAAGCCAGTGTGGGCAATGTGGCTATCCGGGCTGCCGACCTTATGCCGAGGCGGTTATCAACAATGGAGAGATGATCAACAAATGCGCTCCGGGCGGAGAGCAAGTGATGCTCAAAATGTCTGAATTGCTCGGCGTTGATCCGCAACCGCTGGATGGCGATGAAAGCATACAAAATCCGGCCAGAAAAGTTGCTTTTATTGATGAAGAAAATTGTATAGGCTGCACAAAATGTATTCAGGCCTGTCCTGTTGATGCAATTATCGGTGCAAACCGCGCAATGCATACCGTAGTTGAAGATCTCTGTACTGGCTGTGACTTATGTGTCGCCCCATGCCCGACCGATTGCATCACAATGATCCCTGTTGCCACTACCACATCCAACTGGAAATGGGATTTGAATGCCATTCCGGTCAAAAATATTCCTGCTGAACCAAATTCTTTGTTTATGTCATCTGTTAAGCCTGTTGAGGTTAAAGCCAATGTTTAACCCATTCAATTTGCTTACCAACAAAAACAAAATATGGGATTTTGATGGTGGCATTCATCCACCGGAAATGAAACTGCAATCCAGCCGGACACCATTACGCTATGCTCCGTTACCAGAAGAATTAATTATTCCCCTCCAGCAGCATATTGGCCCGGAGGGAGAGTTGCTGGTGAAAGCCGGAGATAAGGTATTGAAAGGCCAGCCACTGACACAGGGTTCTGGTAGAACCGTCCCTGTTCATGCTTCAACTTCCGGTACGATCACAGCCATTGAACCCTGCGTTACAGCTCACCCATCGGGCCTGAAAGAGTTGTGCGTCCGTTTGCTGCCGGATGGTCAAGATCAATGGTGCGAACAAGTTAAAACCTTAGATTACACATCCCTTGATGCTGATACTTTACTACAACGTATTCATGCATCAGGTATTGCTGGCCTTGGCGGAGCAGGGTTTCCGACAGCAGCAAAATTGAAAGGTGGCGGGAACTACATCAACACATTGATCATCAATGCAGCCGAATGTGAACCTTATATCACCGCAGATGATCGTCTGATGCAGGAACATGCCAGCGAGATCATTGAAGGCATCCGCATTCTGATGCATCTGCTTAATCCGAAGCAGGTTCTGATTGGTATTGAAGATAACAAACCAGAGGCGATCAGCGCTCTGAATCTTGCCCTGCAAGGTGATAAATCGATTGCCGTGCGTGTCATTCCGACAAAATACCCTTCCGGCGGTGCAAAGCAGCTAACCAAGATACTGACAGGCAAAGAAGTCCCATCTGGTGGCCGTTCTTCTGATATTGGTACCCTGATGCAGAACGTTGGTACTGTGGTGGCTATCAAACGGGCTATTATTGATGGGGAACCATTGATTGAGCGCGTTGTTACCCTGACAGGAGAAGCTGTTGCTTCACCCGGCAATTTCTGGGCACGTTTAGGAACACCTGTTCAATTTCTGCTACAACAGGCCGGGTTTATTCCTCAATCAGAGCAGATGGTCGTCATGGGTGGCCCGTTAATGGGTTTTACCCTGCCTGACTTGAGTGTCCCCATCGTCAAAATCAGCAACTGTATACTTGCGCCCTCTGTACAGGAAATGGAGCCAAAAACTGCGGAGGAAGCCTGCATCCGTTGTGGTTTATGTGTTGAGGCCTGCCCTGCCGGGTTATTGCCTCAACAGCTTTACTGGTTTAGCCGGGGCCAGGAACACGAAAAAGCCAAAAACCATAACTTATTTGACTGTATTGAGTGTGGGGCCTGTGCTTATGTCTGTCCTAGTAATATCCCGCTTGTTCAATACTACCGACAAGAAAAAGCCGAAATACGCGCCATTGATGCTGAAACCCGCCGGGCTGCCGAAGCTAAACTGAGGTTTGAAGCCAAACAGGCCCGTATGGAGCGGGAAAAACTGGCGCGTGAAGAACGTCATAAAAAAGCTGCCGTTCAGGTAGGCAATCAGGATACAAGTGCTGTACAGGCCGCACTGGCTCGCGTGAAAGAAAAACAATCCTCTGCGGGAGAGGAAATCACCGTACAAGCCGGTCAGTTACCTGATAATGCGGCAGCAATTGCAGCACGTAAGGCAAGAAAAGAACAATTACGCGCTCGCCAGGCTGAAAAACAGACAGCGAATGCAACTACAGCAACCGCAGACGCTGTAGAAAACGAAGAAGATCCTCGTAAAGCGGTTCTTGCAGCCGCCATTGCCCGCGCTAAAGCGAAAAAAGCGGCTCCGGATCAGCCTGAATCGGCACTCGCACCAGAAGTTCAGCCGGTGGTTTCGGAAGAAGCCGATCCGCGTAAAGCGGCTCTTGCAGCCGCCATTGCCCGTGCTAAAGCGAAAAAAGCCGCTCAGGCTCAGCCTGAATCGGCACCCACACCAGAAGTTCAGCCGGTAGTTTCGGAAGAAGCAGATCCACGTAAAGCCGCTGTCGCAGCCGCCATTGCCCGTGCTAAAGCGAAAAAAGCCGCTCAGGCTCAGCCTGAACCAGCACCTGTGCCAGAAGTTCAGCCTGCGCTTTCGGAAGAAGCGGACCCGCGTAAAGCCGCTGTCGCAGCCGCCATTGCCCGTGCCAAAGCGAAAAAAGCCGCTCAGGCTCAGCCTGAATCGGCACCCACACCAGAAGTTCAGCCGGTGGTTTCGGAAGAAGCGGATCCGCGTAAAGCCGCTGTCGCAGCAGCCATTGCGCGTGCCAAAGCGAAAAAAGCCGCTCAGGAAAAACAAGAAACTCTAACAGAATAGTGACATTTATCGATGAAATTTAGGCCAGTCAACACTGACAATAACCTGTTAAAAGTCGCCAGTTCGCCTTTTACACACAGTAAAAAAAATACCAGCCAAATTATGTTATGGGTGGTTTTTGCTGCCATACCCGGTATCGCACTACAAACTTACTTCTTTGGTTATGGAACACTAATCCAGATCTTATTGGCAGTTATTACCGCTCTGTTGGCAGAGTCCGCTGCTATCACATTAAAAAAACAGCTGGTTATTCCCTACCTGAAAGATAACTCTGCCTTAGTCACCGGATTGCTGCTTGGGATCAGCCTGCCACCGCTGGCACCGTGGTGGCTCATCATTCTGGGTACTTTCTCCGCCATTATCATTGCCAAGCATCTTTATGGCGGTCTGGGACAAAACCCATTTAATCCGGCGATGGTTGGTTATGTGGTTCTGCTTATCTCATTTCCGGTACAAATGACCAGCTGGATGCCCCCCGCTTCCTTACAGGCCGTTACTTTGACGCCCTGGGAGTGTCTGATGGTCATTTTCACAGGCCATACACCTGACGGCTCGACTTTGTTACAACTTTTACAGGGCATTGATGGATTAAGTCAGGCTACGCCGCTAGACAGCTTCAAAACCGGAAGACTGACACATGATATAAGTGAAGTATTACAACAGCCCATCTTGCAAGGGACTCTGGCAGGCATTGGCTGGCAGTGGATCAATGTGGCTTACCTGTTTGGCGGATTAATTATGCTGAACCGCAAAATCATTAGCTGGCATATTCCAACCGCATTTATTCTGGTACTGGGAAGCTGTGCCCTGATTAGCTGGCTGATTGATCCCGGTCGTTACTCACCGCCTTTATTACAGCTCTTTTCCGGAGCAACTATGTTAGGTGCGTTTTTTATCGCAACCGATCCGGTCAGCGCCTCAACAACACCGAAAGGCCGCCTGATTTACGGTGCCATTATTGGTTTACTGATTTGGATTATCCGAGTTTATGGTGGTTACCCGGATGCAGTCGCTTTCGCTGTTTTACTGGCAAACATCTGTGTACCTCTGATCGACAATTACACTCAGCCTCGCGCTTACGGTCATAAATAAGGGAGTGACTATGTTAGAAACTATGCGACGTCACGGTATTACTCTCGCTATTTTTGCCGCCTGCACGACAGGGTTAACAGCGGTTGTCTATTCCTTAACAAAGGACAGGATTGCCGAGCAGGCTGCATTACAGCATAAAATATTACTGGATCAGGTTGTTCCACCCGCTCTATATGATAACGATATGCCGAATGAATGTTATCTGGTAACAGCGGATGCTCTGGGCAGCCAACAACCTCATCGCCTCTATCTCGCCCGTAAAAATGGAATTCCTGTTGCGGCAGCACTGGAAAGCACTGCACCAGATGGTTATTCCGGCGCAATCCAATTGTTGGTCGGGGCTGACTTTTCCGGCAAGGTGTTTGGTGTTCGTGTGACGGAACACCATGAAACACCGGGATTAGGGGATAAAATTGATACCCGTATCTCCAATTGGATTTATGCGTTTTCCGGCAAAAAAATTACCTCACCAAGCGATCCGCACTGGGCGGTGAAAAAAGACGGCGGAGAATTTGATCAGTTTACCGGAGCAACTATTACCCCACGTGCCGTGGTCAACGCCGTTAAACGCACGGCAATCTATATGGAAACTATTCCGACACAACTCTCTTCATTACCGACATGTGGAGCCAAATAAATGAGTGAAACCAAGAACCTATTTTTTCAGGGGTTATGGAAGAACAACTCTGCATTAGTACAGCTTCTGGGGCTTTGCCCCCTTTTAGCCGTCTCTTCTACTGCCACCAACGCATTGGGTTTGGGGCTGGCAACAACACTGGTGCTGCTGAGTACCAATATTGCCGTATCCGCCCTGCGCCGCTGGGTTCCCCATGAAATCCGTATTCCGATTTATGTGATGATCATTGCCTCTGTCGTCAGTGCCGTTCAGATGTTAATCAATGCCTTTGCATTCGGGTTATATGAATCACTGGGCATTTTTATTCCGTTGATTGTGACTAACTGTATCGTTATCGGCCGTGCAGAAGCCTATGCATCAAAAAATTCTATCTATCACTCAGCGATTGATGGCATTGCTATGGGACTCGGAGCAACGTTTGCCCTGTTCGTACTGGGTGCGATGCGTGAAATTCTGGGCAATGGCACCCTGTTTGATGGTGCGGATTTGTTATTAGGAAGCTGGGCTAAAGTCCTGCGGATTGAAATTATTCATATGGATTCCCCATTCCTGCTCGCTATCCTGCCACCGGGAGCCTTTATCGGATTAGGATTAATGCTGGCGGGGAAATACATTATTGATGAACGCCTCAGAAACCGTTCAGAGAGCAAAACACGTCACTATGAAATGGATAAAGGTTGTGGCAGCAATATCACAAAAGGCTAAAGGTGTAATCACGCATGAATAGACAAAAACGGGTCGAAATTCTGACCCGCTTACGGGATAACAACCCAACACCAACCACTGAACTGGTTTTCAATTCACCGTTTGAATTATTGATTTCGGTATTGCTGTCTGCTCAGGCGACTGATGTCAGCGTGAATAAGGCAACAGCAAAACTGTATCCGGTTGCTAATACGCCACAAACTATTCTTGATTTAGGCGTTGATGGCTTAAAAGAGTATATAAAAACTATCGGGCTATATAACACCAAAGCCGAGAACGTGATTAAAACCTGCCGGATTCTGCTGGAAAAGCATCAAGGCGAAGTGCCGGAAGATCGCGCAGCACTGGAGGCATTACCGGGCGTGGGCCGTAAAACAGCCAACGTTGTGCTGAATACTGCGTTTGGCTGGCCGACTATTGCGGTTGATACCCATATTTTCCGCGTCAGCAACCGGACGCAGTTTGCACCGGGGAAAAACGTTGATGAAGTGGAAAAGAAACTGCTGAAAGTCGTCCCCGATGAGTTCAAGGTTGACTGTCATCACTGGCTGATTTTACACGGCCGCTATACTTGCATTGCCCGTAAACCACGCTGTGGATCTTGTATTATTGAAGATCTGTGTGAGTTTGAGGATAAGACAGAGTGATAAAAATTTATAAGTAAAAGATCCCAAATAAACCCAATTAAATGCACTCTTTGAGAGCTTTAATTCTTAAAACTCTGTACACGTAGAGTAATAATAAAAAGGCCGGAAGAGCAAAATGGATCTTTCCAGCCTTTTTGTCCCATGCTAAATAAGATTGACACTTTTCTTCGACAACTTGGGTGAATATGATTACCTCTTAATCAAATCAAGATAGGAGTTGAATAGCTTTATCCTGTAACTCGATTCCTATATCTTCAAGCTCATTTAGCATTTCTTCATCATACATTCCCTCTCTAAACGAAAATGCACCATACACATCCACGAAAGCAAGGGCTAGTTTTTTAGGTATTTCAGTTTTGTCATGATAGAAATCAATTAAAAAATCTAAGGCGTGATAAAGTATTTTTATTTCATCCATAGAAAACGAATTCTTTGTTCTTAGCCTTACAGGTATAGAATTTTCACCTAATAATTTATCAAATACTATGTTTTGAGCTATATCTTCATTCATTGATGTCATATCGTCACCCACATTTGGTTATTTTATCTGAAGGGATCTGACCTTCTATTAAAATTTCTTTAGAAGATGTGGCATAATTTGCTGCTGGGCCTTTTAGCCCTGCACTTGCTGCTTTTTCTGGGGTCGATACATCGATAATACTCTGATTACCTTTTGTATCGGGTATTACATCTTTAGTATCAAATTGCACTGTGGTCTGACCTGGTTCACGATATTTCTCTATAACTTTCCAATCAGTAGTCGTAGATATATATTGTGAACCTTTAAAATTAGGGTTACTACCATTTCTAACATGTCCTGCAGCGGTCATATCTCTCCCTGGAATTTTAGCTGATAAGCCACTTTCTATGTTTTCATCTGGTCTTAAGTTTCTATAAACAATTACTAAACCTAACGCGATGCTCGACTTTTATGATGAGTTGAAATGACATAGCCGCTCCTTTATAACTTTAAGTCGCCAAACTGAGAGAAATAAAGGAATAAAGGCTATGTCACATCAAGATT
>NZ_CAWQJR010000223.1:0-17784 GCF_963894935.1 Xenorhabdus sp. PB61.4 | reverse complement strand
GTTAAATACAGTAGAGTAGTTATTTTTATTATTTTCTATAAAAAATATCGGTTTATTAGTTTGGATATATAACTAAAGATAATTTATTTGTTTTATTTTTATATTTCACATGATGATGATTAAATATCTTGTAAATGTGATTTTATGAAATAACTTAGTGATGTTTGTTTTTTGCCCATGTTGATGAAGTGTTTGTATTCTGACTGTAGGGATATGGCAATATGTGAGTGATAAATTTGATATTAATTAATCTCACTGAAAATATTGAATCATTATGTTAATGAAAATTTTATGATTGGTGTTTTATGATTATAAAAAACATAGGAATATTATTAATATTATATGTTCCTTTAACGATAGCATCTCCGGTAAATTTTAATGAAAACTTGCCTTCACCAACAGTGAACGAAGGGATTAATAATTTACAGAATAGCGAAAGAGAGATAAACAGGTTGATTGAAGAAAGGCGGCATCAGGAGATGGTTAACCGTTCAAGGCGATATTCGACAAAAAAATCACTCACAAATCTGAAAGGTGATAAAAAATGTCTGCCAATTAGAGGTATTTATCTTCAAGGGATATCATTATTATCATCATCGGACTTAAAAACATTAAGTCCAATTTCTAATAGCTGTATTACCAGTAATAATATCAATAGATTAACATCTGAAATTACGAATCTTTATGTCCAGAAAGGATATGTTACAGCCAGAGTAAAATTGGTTCCTCCTGACTATGAGAAAAAATTAGGGATTTATGTTATAGAAGGGTTTATCGAAGATATTAGGGGAGGAAGTCGCTGGGTAAACAGTCAGACTCTTTTTCCTGGTCTAAAGAATATGCCATTGAATATACATCAACTTGACCAAGGGCTAGATCAGGCAAATCGTTTACAATCAAATAAAACAACGCTAGATATTTTGCCTGGTACAATTAATGGGGGATCTATTGTTTTTCTGAATAATAAACATAGTTCTCCGTGGAAAGTTTCTTTAACAACAGATAATTATGGGCAAAAAAATACAGGGAAATGGGTAGGAAGAGTAAACACGAGTTTTGATAGCCCGCTGGGGTTATCTGATTTTGTCAGCCTTAGTGGAAGCTCTACTTTGAAAAAAGGCCAAAATAAATATAATCGTTCTTATATTTTCCTGTATTCATTGCCATATGGAAAGTCAACATTTAGCACATTTTATGTTGGTTCTAAATATCACCATCAAAAAAAATCAAAGTATAGATTGTTAAATATACATGGTGATGCCCAACAATCAGGAATTCGTGCTGACTGGGCATTTCGCCGCAATCAGACACAAATAGATACACTGAGAATACAATTTATATATAAAAAAGGGAATAATTATTTAAATGATGAAAAAATCATAGTAAATAGTGAATCTATAAGCCTTGTTTCTCTTAATTTAAATCATTTTCAAATTATTCCAACCGGATTTTTTTCTATTGATATAGGTATTGATAAAGGTGTGCCATGGTTTAATACGCAAACAGTCATGGACAAAAATTTCATTAAAGGATTGATGTCAATAAATTTGCAAAAGAAATTTAGATTATTTGATTCATCTTATTTATTCAATAGTCAGATTAGCATGCAGTATAGCCGTGATCCTTTACCAGCTATGGAGTGTTTCAGTATTACTGATAAAAATAGCATCAGAGGGTTTAACGAGAGTTTTTTATGTTCTGACAATGGGTGGTATTTAAGAAATACGCTATCTTATCTGCTTCCTATAGCTATTCCTCAAGGTTATTTAGCTTTAAATATAGGTGGTGATTTAGGGCAAACTAAAATTATTGGACATAAAAATAAATATGAATGGATAAATGCTGTAGGGATGAGTACTGGATTTTCACTGAGTTATAAACAGTTGTTTGCCGATATTCAAGTAGGCAGTGGGAAAGTTTTGTCTCGGCAGTACGAGAAACTTAATAATCCCATACAGATATTAGTGCGTATTTCTTATGGTTTTTAATTGCAGAACTGCCACTGTTTCGGTTTGGTCATATTTTTACACACAGTAATAACTAGATGTATAGGAGTAATTAAATGAAAGAAAAAAGGTTTAAATTATCGTCATCTGGTCGGCTTGCTGTATCAGTGGCAATTTTTATGCTTTTTAGCTCAAGTGGTTTTTCCAATGGAATAGTAGCAGGAGGTGATGACTCACACAGACCAGGTGTTACACAATCTAAATCTGGTGCAGATGTCGTTAATATTGTTGCTCCTTCTGAATCTGGATTATCACATAACCAATATGAGGATTTTAATGTTTCTGAAAAAGGGGCAGTTTTTAATAATTCGACAAATGGAGGTGAATCTCAATTAGCTGGAGAATTGCCTGGTAATAGTAATCTACATGGTAATTCGGCAACGATTATTCTAAATGAGGTAATTAGCCGCAATCCATCTTTACTGTTGGGTAAGCAGGAAATTTTTGGTATGGCTGCAGATTATATATTGGCAAACCCTAACGGTATTACTTGTGATGGGTGTGGGTTCATTAATACTAATCAGTTATCGCTAGTTGTCGGAAACCCATTAGTTGAAAAAGGTACTTTACAGGGATTTAATACCCTCGATAATACAAATGCCCTGAAAATTGGTAAAGGAGGGCTAGTTCATGACTCTATCATAAATCTTTTTTCTCCTAAAATTGATAGCCGTGGCAAAATTAGTACCAGCCAAGATATTAATATCATTACAGGTCTGAATAAAATATCTGCTGATGGTCGAGTATTGGATTCAAAAAAGGCAACGGTGGGTTTACTTGATAGCTATTATTTAGGCAGTATGCAGGCTGGTCGTATCCGGTTATTAAGTACAGATAAAGGGAGTGGTGTTAATTTACAGGGGGAGATGACTGCTGATGATACTATTAATGTTGAGTCTAAAGGTGGATTAAAACTGGAAGGTGCCAGATTAAAAGGAGGTGATCTCACCTTAAAAGGTGAAAATATTACATCTCAGGGTGCTTTGGATGAAGTATCCTTGAAAAAGGAAAAGTCAGAAAGTCATTTTTTTAGCGGAAATAGTGCTAGTAGCGAGCAGAAGTCGCAAGTTCTTCACCGAACAAAATTAGAAGGTAGAAATATTACATTAAATGCTAACAAAAATAATGAAATTAAAGGAACAGATATTTATGGTGAAAATATTAATTTAACCGGCCGTAAACTTGATTTAGGCGGACAGGCAGTTAATCAACATTCGGAGGATTTTCAAGAGCAATGGAAGTTCTTATGGAAGAGTAGTAAAAAAAATACTCATGATAAAACTCAACAGGAGGGAAATAATATAAGGGCAGGTAATAATATAAAATTAACTTCGACTGGAGAAGATATAAGAATTGATGGTAGCAAGATTGATGCAGGTAATAACCTGTCATTGTCATCTAAACGTAATGTCATAATAGATGGTTTGATAGAAACTGAAAAAATGGATAATCAACAATATCACAGATTAGAGTCGGGTTCACTAGATACAGGGCTAAAAGAAAAAGGACATTTTTCTCAAAAACAGATTAGAAGTGAACTAAATGCTGATAACGATCTTGGTATAGAAGCCAATGATGATATTAAAATTTCAGGTTCTAAGGCACATGCCGGAAACAACCTTATCATAAAAGCAGGTAAAAAAACCCAGATAACATCTCAATCTTATGGTGATAAAGTTATCGATGATGATAATAGAACTTATTGGGGAGGGATTGCCGGAGGAAGAAATAAAAATAATTATATTAAAAATAAAAAAAATCAATCATCTGATATTACAGCTGATGGACATGTATTGCTTGTAGGCAATGATGGTATTAAAATTACTGGCAGTAATGTTGAGGCTGAAAAAGGCGGATATTTTCAATCAAAAAATGGTGATTTACTTATTGATAATGCGGTTAATTATCATAAAAATGTTATTGATGAGCGTCATGGAACTGTTCTTAATATTACTAAAGACTCTAATAAGGAGAAGGAAAAAAAAGAAGAGGCAGTACACAGTCAGGTTAAATCTAATGCAGATTTGAAATTATTTAGTGGCAAAAATATTGATGTAGTTGATAGTATATTAAAAAGTTCTGATGATTTGAATATTCATGCGGGCGATAATATAAATATTTCCTCTTATGGAGAAAAATATAATAAGCAGAAAGAAAATTCATTGCTTGAGGCAGGAAGTATAGCTAACCCTTATAATGAGGATGATAAAAAAGCCATTAAAAAAAGTTTTGCTATTAAGTATAGCAGTGATGATAAAGAACAAGAGAATATAACACAAAAACGATCCATATTGGATGGAGGAAATATCACAATTAATGCAGGTAAAGATGTTACAGTTGTGGGTTCAGATATAGATACGAGAAATGGAAATGCTAATATATCAGCCGACAATATCTCTTTCCTTGCGTCAAATAATCTGGCAGCCCAAAAAGAATCTCATTCTTCGACCGGTATTGATGTATTTTTCTCTAAAGGAAGCGAGGGAATAAGCATTGGCGGTGGCGTTAATCATAGTAGCAATAATAAATCTCATGAGAAGAAAAAAGCCGTCGTTTCAAAAACAGACATTGCAGGAGATCTGAAATTAAACGCACGAAATAAACTGGAACAAGAAGGAGCTCAGCATAATGTTGCTGGTAATTATGAGGCGAATGCTAATAGCATAGAAAATAGAGCGGCGGAAAGTAGTGATAGTACTTCTTCAGGAAATTTTAATATTGGAGGAGGCGTTGCTCTCTCTTTGAGTATGAAGAATCATTCACCTAATGTTGGTGCTAACGTTTACGCCAAAGGAGGTAATCACATAGAGAATAATACTAAATCAAATGCTAATGTCACTTCAATTAAAGCCAACAATAATATTAGAATAAATGCCAAAGAGGATGTATATGATCAGGGAACGCAGTATCAGGCAGATAATGGAGGCATAGAATTAAAAGCTAACAACCATATTAACGAAGCCGCATTTAATAAAAGTGAAAAAGATATTTTTGACTCATCAGGTCACGCCAGCATACAAGCCGGCTTAGCGCTCTTCTCCCAGGATCTTACTGTTAACGCTAACGGGCAAGGGAAAGCATCCCGGAGTTATGAATCTAATTCAGATGCTATTGTCAGTGATTTCAAAGCACATAAAGATATTAATATTCAGGCGCGCCACGATATTAAATATCAGGGGGCATCGTTTAATTCAGAAGATGGAGAAACAACCATACAGGCAGGGAATAATATTAGTATTAATCAGGCAAATAATACTCATAAGAAAACTAAAATCCAATATGGTCTTGGTCTTGGTGCTGGAGTAGGCGTCAATTTGCCGACGGGAGTTGTTAACATGGGGGCAGGAAGTGCAGCAGCAGGATATGCTGTAAATGATGACACTACTGTGACAGCAAAAAGTAGTAATATTAATGGAAAGCAGGGAGTTAACTTGGTTTCTGGAAATAATCTGTCTTTGCAGGGGACAAATACCTCTGGCAATCACATAAATCTTAAAGCAGAACGAGGTGGTATCATAGTTACCTCTGCTCAGGACAGTATAAATAAAAGTCATTTCCAAATTGGGGCTAATTTAGGTGGGGGAGCAGCAATGAATGGTTCTCAATTAGCTCAAATTGAGGCAAAGGCTTATGGTAAATTTGGTAATGGTTACGAAAGAGATGTTATCAATCATAATAGCCAGATTTCTGGTGAAAACGTAACATTAACAAGTAAAAAAGATACGACTATTAAAGGAGCTAATATTGTAGCGAATACAATGGGAGGGAAAGTAGGCGGTAATCTTAATATTGAAACGGCTCAAAATACGGCTAATGGGAGTAAAATAGATCTAGAAGCTGGAGGCGGATTTAATAGTGGTACACTCTTCAATAATAATCAACCATCCGGTTTTATGGGAGTGGTTAATATCATTAAAAGTATTGCATTGGGTATAAAAACCAAGTTTAATTTTAATTACGAAACACATGATGATACAGGTTTAACTAACCAATCAGGAATTTCTGCTAGAAATGGAGTTAATTTAGATGTATCAGGTAAAACCAATCTGACTGGAGCGAAGATTGAAAGTACCGATCAGCCGGTTATATTGAATACCAAAGAACTAGTAAATCATGAAATAACAACTCATAGTAAAGGAGAAAAACTTTCTGTGAAATTACCAGGATCTCCTCTTGAGTTTTTATTAAGTTTACCTGGTGCAATTTCTGATATTGCTCATGGAAAAATTCCATATATAGAGAGACATTATCATAATAAGAAAAATGTCATACTTCCTGGTAAAGTCAAGGAATACACTCAGAAGATGTCGAATTGTAATGTGACGGTAAAAGATAAAATTATCGAGAATATAGATAATAATATGCCTAAAAAAACAGTGACTGAGGTAATTGGATGTGGTCAACAGTTAGGTAATCAGAAGGATTATGGGGTATAAAAAATTGAGCGTTATTTTATTATCAAATAGGAATCCACCTGTTTAACAGGTGGATTTTTTTGTACTTTAAACAATCGCGTTCTGATATAAATCCCACCGGTTGCCATAAATATCTTCAAATACAACAACCAAGCCATATTCTTCTTGTCGTGGCTCTTCGCAAAAATGAACGCCATTTTCTTTCATTTTATGATAATCGCGCCAGAAGTCGTCAGTTTGCAGGAACAAAAATACTCTTCCTCCACACTGGTTGCCAATAAAGGCTTCCTGCTTTTCATTAGATGCTCTTGCCAGCAATAGATTGCAGTCACTTTCAGGATTCGGTGTCACAACAACCCATCTTTTTCCCGGTTGTGGGGTGTCTTCGACCAGAGTAAAACCCAGTTTGTTGGTGTAGTAATCAATTGCTTTATCATAATCATCAATAACAATGGCAACATAACCCATGCATCTTTTTTGTGTTCTCATAATATTCCTATTTTAAATTACAGCATCCGTGTCCCTAAGGTCACATTTTTATCTGGTTGGATGAGTACAGTGCCTTCATTGTCACAAACGGCAGCCAGAACCAAAACTTCCGATTTAAACCCGGCTACTTTTCTCGCTGGAAAATTGATAACAGCCAGAACTTGCCTGCCGATTAATTGTTCTTCCGTATAGTTTTGGCACAATTGTGCCGAACTATGTTTTTCACCTATTTCGCTACCAAAATCGATATACAGTTTATAAGCAGGTTTGATGGCCTTTTCATTTTTTTCAGCTTTGATTATTTTGCCAACGCGGATATCGAGAGCCATAAAAGTAGATATATCTGTGAGATAATTTTCTGAATTTTGCATAACTGTATATCTATTAATAATAGGTTAATGATATTGATTGTGATTGTAACAGAGAGTGCATAAAAATATTTGTTTGACTTTGTGAGCTGATTCACGCAGATAAAAAATACTTATCCATATGAGTTCATCATGTAGTCATTTGGTGCGTTATTCTGTGGCGACAATAATATAGAGGAGTAAAACACCATGAAATGGTCTCTTATGATCCAAGGAACAGCGTCTGATGTTGGAAAGAGTGCTTTGGTTGCTGGATTTTGCCGGATTTTTTTACAGGATGGTTATCACTGTACTCCTTTTAAATCACAAAATATGGCACTTAATTCTGGTATTACTGCTGATGGCAAAGAAATGGGGCGTGCTCAGATATTTCAGGCTGAAGCAGCAGGGATTACTCCTGATGTACGAATGAATCCTGTTTTGCTGAAACCCTCCAGTGATTGTAAGGCTCAGGTGATTTTTATGGGCAAAGTTATGTGCAATATGAATGCCGTAGAATATCACGAATATAAACCACAGCTTCAGCAGCAGATCCTGAGTGCATATAACGGCCTTGCGGCTGAAACCGATATTATGGTGCTGGAAGGAGCGGGTAGCCCGGCGGAAATTAATCTGCGGGATCGGGATATCGTCAATATGGGAATGGCTGAGCTGGTTGATGCGCCCGTTATTTTGGTAGCAGATATTGATCGCGGTGGTGTTTTTGCTTCTATCTACGGCACGCTGGCCTTACTCGCACCAGAAGAAAGGGCGCGGGTTAAAGGGGTCATTATTAATAAATTTCGTGGTGATATATCGTTGCTGCATTCAGGTATTGAACAGATCGAAGAGCTGACACAAGTACCGATACTGGGCGTATTACCGTGGCTGGAACTCGATTTGGAAGAAGAGGACAGTGTTGCTTTGCAGGTGGGTAAATATGAAAAGGATAAAAATAAAATAGAACGATGCCTGAATATTGTTGTTGTCCGGTTTCCGCATATTGCAAATTTCACCGATTTTAACGCATTAGCACTCCAGCCTGATGTTTATCTTAATTATATTGCAGATCCCTTGGAACTTCAGAATGCCGATCTGATCATTTTACCCGGCAGTAAAAACACATTGGGTGATTTGGGGTGGTTAAAAACGCAGGGGATGGATCACGCAATTATTGCTGCACACCAGTCAGGGATTCCGATCATTGGGATCTGCGGTGGCTACCAGATGCTTGGAAAGCAGATTATTGATGAAGTCGAATCTGGTTTATACCAGATGGAAGGGTTAGGATTACTCGATACTGAAACCTTATTTGCCAATGATAAACAGACGGCTCAGGTCAGGGGAATTGTGATGCCGGATCTATCTGGCATGCTGAATCTATGCGGTGATCAACCCATTGTGGGTTATGAGATCCATATGGGAGTTACGCGCCTGAAAGAGCAGGCAAGGCCGTTTGCCAAAATGTACTTACGTAATGGTGAAGAGGCGAGTTGGTTTGATGGCGCAATGAATCAGGAAGGGACGGTGATGGGAAGCTACCTGCATGGCCTGTTTGACCAGAATAATTTCACTCGTCCATTACTGAATCAGCTTCGCATGCATAAAGGCATCAACCCGCTGGAAAATGAGGCTTTCAGCTATGCCAGCCATAAAGAGAAACAGTTTAATATCCTGGCAGCCAGTATGCGTGAGCATCTGGATATAGAACGTATCTATCAGTTAATGAAAGAACACACGGAGTCTACCTCTTCTGGAGTTATCAGATGATCTTAATTACTGGCGGAGCACGTAGTGGCAAAAGTGCTTATGCGGAGCGATTTATTTCAGATCAATGTGAACAAGTATTGTATATCGCGACAGCTCAAGGTACTGATGAAGAGATGCTGGCTCGAATTGAACGGCATCGGAAGGATCGTCCTTTACATTGGCGAACCTGGGAGGGGTATCAGGATTTGGGGGATGTTATCCGTAGGCATCGTAAAGCGGAAGAGGGGATTATACTTGAATGTGTGACTACATTAATGACCAATCTTCTGTTTGACAAAGCAGAAGGTGCATCACCCGATGAAATGGATTTCGCCTCATTGGAGGTGTATATCCACCAGCAGATAGATGATGTGATCGATGCTTGCCTGAATTGCCCAATGCCCGTTTGTCTGGTGACGAATGAACTGGGTATGGGGATTGTGCCTGAGAATCGGCTGGCCCGTCATTTTATTGATATTTCCGGTCGGGTTAACCAGAAACTGGCTCAGGCAGCAAAATCAGTCTGGATGGTAGTCTCTGGCCTTGGAGTAAAAATCAAATGAAGTTGAGACTCTTTTGGGCAACATTACAGTTTATGACCCGGCTTCCTATCCCTGCAAAATGGGCCGAAGGGATTGATTTTCGGCAAATTGGGCATGGTGTACCTATTTTCCCTTTAGTTGGCCTTATTGTTGGTGCGATTGCAGCTTGTATTGCACTGGTAATAACTCAATCCGGTGGAGGAGTATATATTGGTGCAGTTGGTTATGCGCTCGCACTGGTATTTCTGACGGGAGGATTACATTTAGATGGCCTGGCAGATACTTGCGACGGTATTTTTTCTTCCCGAAATAGAGAAAGAATACTGGAAATTATGCAAGATAGCCGTCTTGGCACATATGGCGGATTAGGGCTGATCTTCTGCATTTTGCTTAAGGTACTTGCGGTTGTTGAAATTGCCTATCATCCTCCTTTGCATTTGCTGGCTTTATTATCCTGTGCACCGATTGTCGGACGTACTGCTGTTGTGCTTTTGATGTTTGAACAACGTTATGCCCGTGAAATTGAAGGAATGGGAAGTAGCTATATCGGTCGCATTACGCCCCGTGAAACAGTCATCACATTATTGGCAGGGACAGTATTGGTGATGCTGCTGGGTGACTGGCAGGGGTTATCTGCAATGCTGGTAACGATGATCGCTATCTTTTTGCTTGCCATCTATTTTAACTATCATTTAGGCGGGCAAACCGGAGATACGCTGGGAGCGGCAATTGAAGTCGGTGAAGTGGTTTTTCTACTGGCTTTAATCCTTATCTGGAAGTAGGTTGCCGATAGTTAATGTTATTTTATTCTCGTTGCTTCTTTGTCACTGCGATGCATTCAGAAATCCATTAGAGTGTATTTTATATTTACATATTTATGTTGAAACTTGATCGGAAGGTTCATCATGGAGTTTCAGTCATTACCACTGTTACTGGAAAAGATTAAACCGCTGGATCGGGAAAGAATGGATCGGGCGGGGCAGCATATTGATAAACTCGTCAAGCCGGTTGGCAGTATGGGCCGTCTGGAAACATTGGCAGCACAACTTGCGGCTATGCCCGGAATTGGAAAGCTGCGGGATCTGCAAAAAGAGATTATCGTTATGTGTGCCGATCATGGTGTTTATAATGAAGGTGTGGCGATATCTCCGAAAAATGTTACAGCCATACAGGCCCGGAACATGTTGCTGGGGCTGACAGGGGTTTGCTCACTAGCGAAAAGTAACGGTACTCATGTGTTACCTGTTGATATTGGTATTGATTGTGAGCCGATAGATAATTTATTGTCCCTCAAATTAGCCCGTGGCTGTGGTAACATTGCACAAGGCCCGGCTATGCCTTATGCATATGCAGAAACGTTATTGTTGGCAAGTGTGCAATTAGTTCAGCAACGTCTTGCTGCCGGGATCTCTGTATTTGGTGTGGGAGAGCTGGGGATCGCGAATACCACACCAGCAGCGGCTGTTATCAGTGTACTTACCGGAAGTGATCCCAGTGATGTTGTGGGTTTGGGGACTAATTTGCCCGCTGGATTACTTAAACATAAAGAATCTGTTGTACGTCAGGCTATTGATGTGAATAAACCTGATACTCAGTCTCCCCTTGATGTACTGGCAAAAGTAGGGGGATTTGAGCTTGTGGGAATGACCGGAGTGATTCTGGGAGCTGCTGCGGCAGGTGTTCCGGTTGTGCTCGATGGTTTTATCTCTTATGCCTCTGCGCTGGCGGCGGTTCAGCTGGCACCTTCTGTTCGGGATTACTGTATTCCATCTCATCTATCAGCGGAAAAAGGCGCGGTTCTGGCGTTGCAGCATCTGGGTCTGAAACCTTATCTGCATTTAGATTTGCGTTTGGGTGAGGGCAGTGGGGCTGCGATCGCAATGTCTCTGATTGATGCAGCCTGTTCTATGTATTGTGATATGGGATATCTGGCTGAAAGCGGGATTACTTTTCCTGAACTTTCGTTATTAACTCATCAAGCATAATTGGATTTTTTTGTAAGGAAAAATAGAATTGTGGAGCAGTAAAATTATATTTATCCCGTAAGTAATCTAATGATACTTTTTGAGTTTCAATGACGTGCAAAATCGGAATGGCCAATCCGAAATCTTTTTCAATAAAATAATCGAAAACAGACTGACCATTTCCGGGAATTGCATTTTCTGCAATATCAGAAATTTCTTTGGCAGTTCCAGATATTGGATCATCAAGAAGCATACCACCGATTATGGCTTTGACAGGAACGGTAACATAAATAAAAGCAAAAGTTCTTTTTCTTCTGAATCTTCGGCGGAACTCATATTTTTTAGTACCCGATAATACTTTCTCCCATGCGGATTGATGCAAACTTAATACGATACAATCTTCGGGAGTAACATCATACTTCTGCATAAAATTCTGCATTTTTATATCTCTTATTTTATAAATTATTAGCGAGTTTTCTTAATGTCTCTTTGAGTATTTTTCCGCTTGCGTTACGTGGTAAAGCTGAAAAAGTATAACCTTTGGGGCGCTTATAGCGTGCAACAATAGTTCGGAGATAATCATCCAGTTCCTGCTCAGTAATTGAGGTATTATCATCAATTTCAATAAACGCATGAGGAACTTCACCCCAGTATTCATCAGGTTTTGCCACAACCGCCACAGCCAGAACGCCGGGATAACTCGACAGCGCATTCTCCAGTTCAAGACTGGAAATATTTTCACCTCCGGAAATAATAATATCTTTTTTCCGGTCGATAATTTTAATATAACCATCGCTGTCAATAACAGCCAAGTCCCCGGTAAAAAACCACTGACTTGTCATATCGAATGTGACTCGATCGACAGGGCCGTAAGCGGCAACAATATTACCCCGAATAGCAATTTCACCAATGGATTGCCCATCAAAAGGTACTGCCAGCCCGTTATTTTCATCAATAACGCTGATTTCCCCCTGTAAATTGGAAACAATTCCCTGACGCATCTTCTTTAAAATTGTTTCTGATTTTGGCAGTGTGGCCCAATCAGGTTTATCTTCACAAACAACAACCGGCCCATAAGTTTCCGTCAGACCATAAACGTGGGTAGCTCTGATACCGGCTGCATCAAGCAGGGAAAACATCTTCTCTGTTGGTGGGGCGCCGGCAATCAACCCATAGACATTGTTGTTGAAAGAGATGCCGAGCTTTTGTGCTTCCCGTCCTAAGGAATAATGCACGATAGGCGCGCCACAATAGTGTGTCACCTGATGCTTCAGCATAATTTGTATGGCTTTCTGTGCATCAAATTTGCGTATACAGACATGAGTGCCTGCCCGTGCCGCAATAGTCCAGGGGAAACACCAGCCATTGCAGTGAAACATGGGCAATGTCCATAAATAAATCGGGTATTTGGGCATATCCCAGTCCAGGATATTCGAAATTGCATTAAGGTATGCGCCACGGTGTGAGTATACAACTAACTTAGGTGTGCCACTGGTTCCCGAAGTCGAGTTAATGCTGATGGCTTCCTGTTCATCAATCGGATAAAAATTCAGGGTTTCAGAAGGGTACTCAGATATCAGTGACTCATAGCTAATCAAATCCAACGCTGATTCTGGTAGAGGAGTGTTGTTTTCAGTAATGACAACAATTTTGACCGGGTTTTTAAAGGAAACACCATCCAGTAATGCAAGGTAGTTTTTATCTATAATTAATATTGTGGGATTAATTTTTTCAAAGATAAAATTCAGTGTAGCTGCATCTGTCCTGATACTTAAGGCATTCAGTATTCCGCCAGACAAGGGAACAGCATAGTGCAGTTCCAGCAATTCATGAATATTAGGCAATAAAGCAGATACAACACAGCCTTTTCCAATCCCCATTTGCTGAAGTGCCACAGCAACTCTTTCACAACGTTCTCCATATTGTCGCCATGTCCAACATTGCTCTCCATCTATTACCGCAGGGTAATCACCATTACTTAATATGGCTCTTTTTAGAAATAAAATAGGTGATAATGCATTGCCGTCATATTCATTCAATAGTGAATTATAGCGAGTCATATTCCCATCCTTTTTTATTTTCGATTTTTTTGCCTGTCATTATTTTTCACTGATTATTAAAGGTAATAGTGGAGGTGGGAATTTGCAATCTATATCAAATGGTTATTAGTGTTTTTATTAGAAGTGGATCTTAGTGTTTATGAAAAATATCACGTACTTTATTTGTGTGTTTGAGTGATATTTCATTGTTTTTTAATATGCTAATTATATTTATTGTTATTGATAGGGTAGTGTTATAAAAATATATTGGGAAATTAAGAGTGATGTAATATAAAAACTTAATATACTGATATGAAAGGAAACAAAAATGTTTAATTTAACCGGAAAAGTTGCATTTATTTCTGGAGGAACAAAAGGTATTGGTAAAGGAATTGCTCAGGTATTTAAGCGGGCGGGCGCAATTACGATCATTTCAGGTACGGATAAAACGAAAGGAATGCCTGTAGCTGAAGAACTTGGAGTGGATTTTATCGCCCTTGATGTAACTGATCCTTCTGCATGTAAAAATGTGATTAATGAAATTGTCGAAAAATATGGCAGACTCGATATTCTTTGTTCAAATGCGGGTATTTTCCCACAACACAATATTAAAGATATGACGGTTGAAGATTGGGATTTAGTCTATAGCGTTAACCTGAAAGGCACATTTTTATTGACTCAGGCTGCATTGAATGTCATGGAAAAACAGCAGTATGGGCGCATTGTGATTACTTCATCTATCACCGGAGAGATTGTAGGAATGCAGGGCTATAGCCACTATGGTGCCAGTAAGGCAGGCCAGCTCGGGTTTATGCGCAGTGCGGCATTAGAGTATGCAAAACAAGGGATCACAATTAATTCTATTATGCCGGGTATGATTATGACTGAAGGCTTAATGGCATTTGGTGAGGATAATCTGAAACAGATTGAAACGGTAATTCCAATGGGCGCTTTGGGATCACCAGAAGATATTGGTTACACCGCCTGTTTCCTTGCTTCTGATGAAGCGAAAAATATCACCGGGCAGACAATTGTGGTTGATGGCGGGCAGGTATTACCGGAAGTGCAAGGGTACTGATTGACTTAAGATGTTCAGATCTGGCTTTACTTGTTTTCCATTGCCGTAAAGCAAAAGAACAAGGTAAGATGAGCAACTAATAAACACAGGGAGGGATATGTTCTCTTCCTGGTTTTTTATTGTCTAAGTCAGGTAAAAAATATTATGTCACTGAACTATGAACGTAAGCAGCTTCCACTCCCTAATGGCCACAGCAAAATGTTACTGCACTCGTGTTGTGCCCCATGCTCAGGGGAAGTGATGGAAGCAATGCTCGCTTCGGGGATAGATTTCACAATATTTTTCTATAACCCGAATATTCATCCACAAAAGGAATATGAACTGCGTAAAGAGGAAAATATCCGCTTCGCAGAGCAAATGGGTATTCCTTTTATTGATGCCGACTATGATCGTGACAACTGGTTCGAGCGTGCGAAAGGCATGGAAAATGAACCTGAGCGTGGCATCCGCTGTACGATGTGTTTTGACATGCGTTTCGAACGGACTGCGTTATATGCTCATGAGCATGGTTTCCCTGTTATTACTAGCTCGCTGGGGATCTCGCGCTGGAAAAATATGCAGCAAATTAATGATTGTGGTGTCCGTGCCGCTTCCCGTTATCCGGGGTTAACCTATTGGGAATATAACTGGCGTAAAGGTGGCGGTTCTGCCCGCATGATTGAAATCAGTAAGCGTGAAGAATTCTATCAGCAGGAGTACTGCGGCTGTATTTATTCTCTGCGGGATACTAATCGTCATCGTCTGGCAACGGGACGGGAAAGAATTAAGTTGGGAACAGTTTTTTATAGCGCAGATAGCAATAAAGAAAGTAGTAAAAATTGAGATATGGAAGATCACGAATTATTTTAATTGTCAGTTGAAGTGATTTATTTTATCTCTTATTAAAGGCCTGCCATCATTCCAATATGTAAGCAGGTCTATTGTTTTAATTTCTGAATAATTGATATTTAAAAAATAAAATTACCATGGTAAAAAAGAACACTAAATGGATATTAAGGTAATTTTTATGAAACAGTCTTATCAATGGTTCAAGATTTTCCCGGTTATTTTTAGTTTTTTACTTATTGCATGTGATGAAGATAGTTACAGTTTTGAGTTACGTAAGGACGATTACACGCAGATCCACAAAAAATTTAAAACGAATATTATAGATGAAAGTTTTATCGGTGATGGGGAGCCGGGTATTCCTCCTAAAGATATTTTCTCATTAGTCTATTATCCGGCAGAAAACGGGAATATGGCTGCTTACCTGACTCCTCAACCAGAAAAGACAGATAAAAAATATCCTGCGGTGATTTGGTTAACAGGGGGGTATGGTGGAATTGGCAACGATGATTTCTTTTGGTCTGAGCAACCTTATAACAATGACCAATCTGCATCTGCATTCAGGCATGATGAATTAGTTTTGATGATACCGAGTTTTCGGGGGGAAAATGTAAACCCTGGTAAGTATGAAATGTTTTTCGGTGAGATACGAGATATTGAATCAGCCAGACAGTATCTTATGAAATTGCCATATGTTGATCCAAGTCGAATCTATCTTGCGGGGCATAGTACCGGAGGAACACGTGCATTATTAGCCAGTGAATACAGTAAAGGATTTAGGGCTGTATTTTCATTGGGAGGTATTCCTGATTTGAAATTACGCCTTGATTATGCCCCCGTTCCAGTCACGGTGCCATTTAATCAGAACAACCCCGAAGAGCTTGAAGTACGTTCTCCTCGTAAATTTTTAAACTCAATAAAATCACCAACATTCTACTTTGAAGGAGAGTATTCCTATTGGAATGAGTTTGATGAAATAAAGAAAATTGTAAAAGATAAAAATATCCCACTCTCTATTTATTCCATTAATAATGGTGACCATTTTAATATTATTTCACCGTTAACTTCCCTTATTGTTGAAAAGATTTTGCATGACACTGGAGATAAAGTGAATATAAAGTTCAGTGAACAGGATTTTATGTGGCTCCAGCATAATCTGCCTGAATCTGATTGATAAATTTTGCCTCATCATAATAATTTAAATTTTGATGGGGCAAAATATACACTTTATGGATTTCAAGTTGCGTCACGGTGGCAAAGGAATGACAAATTCGTCGGAAGCGAATTTGTCCAGTCAACAAAGCGGCAGCTTGAAAAACGAAGAGTGTATTAATCTTTACCATATCTGGCTCGATTCGGGGTATAACCAAAACGTTTCCGATAACTTTGGGTAAAGTAGGACTGGCTGGAAAAACCGGATTCCAGTGTAATATCAGCGATACTCATTTCACTGTTTAATAATAATTGATGAGCATAAAGAATACGCTGTTCACTGATCCACGCTCGTGGAGATGTGCCATAAACACTACTGAAAAGTTCTTTGAACGAAGTTAACCCCATACCAAACTCGCGGGCAAAATCATTCAGCCGCCACTCTTTGAGATAGTGAGTTTCCATAAATGTCTGTAGCCGTTCTACTTGCCGATTACTCAATTTACGCAGAACTGACATGAGTAATGCTCCTTGTTTCCCGAGAGAGAGCAGCAAAAGTAACTCCTCGCTTCTTAACTGGATCAGGGCTGA
The DNA here is from genome assembly GCF_963894935.1 of Xenorhabdus sp. PB61.4. Lineage (NCBI taxonomy): Bacteria > Pseudomonadati > Pseudomonadota > Gammaproteobacteria > Enterobacterales > Morganellaceae > Xenorhabdus > Xenorhabdus sp. PB61.4. Next base: position 587 of record NZ_CAWQJR010000223.1, on the reverse strand, counting down.
TGGGCAATCATACGTGAGGAGTTTCGATAACCCACTTATACTTTCTGTTAATAATGGAAACTTATTGAAAGGAATTAACCGATAATGAGGGGATTCATGGCGTTCAATATTAATTAATAATGTTCCAAAACGTTTCATAAAATGGCGGAAAAATTCCATATCCAATGGCAACCATAATATCTGACAACTTCTTGTATGGGTTTTAGCGGCATATTTCCCGGGGTGGATAAAAAGGATATCATTTGACTTAATATGATAGGTATTGTTGCTGTCTTTCCATACCATTTCACCATCAAGTAAAATATACAGCCCTCCTTGTTGATGTTCGAGAATATCGAAGTTAGGCATGGTTAATTGTAGAGAAAAAATACTCTTCTGATTTAAGCCCGTCGTCCTTTTCATTTAATACTCCTAATCTTCCTTATCATGAGTAATTTGAAATGTATTGATGATATGTTCTGTTGTTCAAATAGTTTCCTTGGGGATTGGAAAGCAATCTGAAATCTATTGGATAGATAGTGATAAATTGAGTATAGAGTTAAAAATATTGGCTGATATCAAAATTGTATACGTAACATCCATTATAT
>NZ_CAWQJR010000222.1:0-18134 GCF_963894935.1 Xenorhabdus sp. PB61.4 | reverse complement strand
ACTGCTTTCCCACACGTTGGGTATTTTTGCTAATTTTAAACAAGGTAAAAGTCAACGCGACTGGCTTCAACAATCCAACGTTATAGGATGTTAAAGTCGAGCATCGCGTTAGTATTACCTCCAAACTATATTTTGAAAGCGACAGAAGAATTAAGATTGTGATTATTTAACATCAGGCATTTGCACCCGAACAGAAACAAATCGGCCATCAGGAATATCGATTAAATCACCGTCAGAGTAGCCTTCACGTATATTTCTGGCGAAAGCAGGGGCATCTGAGTGTTCACGGTGGTAGGTCATTAATTTGATAGAGCCATCAGGTAGAACCTCATGGTTGACCCAAACTATTGGCAGATCGTTCTGACAGTGTGGGATATCGATGCTACTTACCGCTTCATCATTACTGAATCCTTTAACGCCTTTAATGAGGTAAGTGCCTTGTGATAAACGTTCAGCGGTGGCTCCTTCTGATTTGTCGTTGGTGGTGAATTTGCCATCAGATTGGATAAGAATATTGGGGGCACTCTGCCGAATATAACCACTGTCATCGTGATGACAGTTGGAGTCTAATATCAAAAATTGTCGCCAATCTTTAAAATCACTATCCCATGATTCTCTAGTTCGTATCCATGCAACATTCTGGTACGCATTAAACGCTAATTGTGTCGGCCATTGAGCAAACCCCATTGATAAAACTTTTAACGCCCCATCCCCAGAAGGAGCATCGGAAGGGAGAGGAGCATTCGCCTTGCTATAAAAGCCTGTTTTTCCAGCCAAACTGGCGATAGACTGGCCCGAGGACAATTCAACGCTGTCCCCTCCTAATCCATAGTCACCGACCCTCAACACATTACTCAATCCAATATTATTCACAAACGCTGCTTTATCCGGAATATCTGCTCCATTCTGATTCTTAGCTAGCCTATTTTCGGCATTGCTATTTGCATTAATAGCATTATTGTTTGCGGTGCTGGCTAGATCGTATGTTTTCTTAATAGTTTTAGAGGTTGCGGCGGTTAGTTCACTGTCACTGTCTGTTTCATTACTTAAAGTAACGAATCCCGGTTCTACGTGGGTTGCGTAAGGGTGATTACGGCTTGCCGCATGTTCTGCAATAGCTTCTTTGACATATTCCGGTGTTGCAACGATCACGAGATTACTCTCGTCTGAGACAGGTACATCAGGTTTCTTATCTTGCATATTCATTCCCTCATTTAATCAACAATACACATTGCTAAATAACATGAAGGCGGTGGGAGACTTCTCCGCCGGTGAACATCAATAAAAGGGTTCATCAATACTGGAGAATAGGGCTTGACTAATATTTGATAGGTAATGTTTGTTGGCAGGATGACATAAAATGACAGGCGGGGAATTAATGAATTTTATCAGGTGACTGCTGAAATTTGGTGAAAATTTCATCTTTGACTGATTGATATTTTTTATTTTTGGCAACTTATGTACAGCATAACTACTTATCGATTTTTGTGGGTGTTATACCTATACACCAACACAATGGAGGATTGATGAGTAGTGCAGAGTTAATCAAGCGCCTGATGGCTGACGGTTGGGTAAAGGTGAGACAAGACGGTAGTCATGTCACTCTGACCAAATCGGGAGTCAGAGAGATAATCACCGTACCGCATCCGAGAAAAGATTCGTCATAAGGGGATTCTCCGACAGGCACAGAAAAATTCAGGAAATAATTAAGGAGCGGACATACCGCTCCTTCTCTGCGCTACTCATCATCCTATGACGAGGTAATATTATGATTTATCCGCTCTTTATTTTTAAAACAGAAGAGGGTTTTGACGGTTATTTTCCTGATGCTGACGGCTGTTTTTTCGCTGGCAACACGTTAGAAGAGACTATCCGTGATGCTGAAAGTGCTTTCGGTCAGCATATGGAGGTTTTAACTGAGCAAGGAGGATATGTCCCAGCGCCGAAAGACCCATCTGAGTACATCAATGATCCACGCTTAACGGAAGATGGCGGGATGATTGCATTGATTGAACTAGACCCCGCGAAATATGAATCAAAGGCGATTAAATTCAATCTGACGATGCCTGGCAATTTGTTAACCGCGATAGATCGCTACATTGAGAGAAACGGTCACTATAAAAACCGTTCTGCTTTTTTAGCTGAATTGGCACGTAAAGAAATTGCACACTCCTAAATTGAGCCGCGTAATGCGGCTTTTTTAATTCTTAATCATGTTTCACTTTTATTTTTCATCAGTTCACCAAACTTATCATGAAGTGATTTCGGATACAGTTCTGTATAAACTTGCCAAAGTACATTCAAAGATCGGTGTCCAGTCACTTGGGCAACTTCCTCAATTGAAAAACCAGCCTCAAAAAGACGGCTAGCACCTTCTCTTCGCATGTCGTGATATCGAATATCTTCTATCCCCAGAGCATTACGAACTCGTTGAAATCCAGCAGATACGCTTCTAGGGTTATAGGGAAATATTAATTCTCCCTTTTTGGGCTGACGCTGCACTATTTCCCATGCTTCACCTAGGAGTGGAACTGACATGTGATTGCCTGCCTTTTTCCTCGGATCTTTCCTATCCCTTACAATGACTGACTTTTGTTTCTCATTAATATCATCCCACCTGATTTTGCAGATCTCACCTATACGCATACAGCTGAGAATAGAAAAATTTAAAATATCCAAGTATGGAATATGGGCAGCCCTATGATCTGCGCGTTTACGTAGTCCTTCTATTAATCTATCAAGTTCATCATTAACAGGACGACGACTGCGGCGGTTTGATTTTCCAATCAACCCCATTTTTATCAATAATGGCCTAGCTTCATGCGAAGGATTTGACGTGTAATTTATGCCATAAACAGGCTTGGCAGATGCTATAACAGAGGTTAAGTAGCTAACATCATGATTAATTGTTGCTGGAGATGCTCCACTTTCCATTCTGTAGCGGCAATGATCAATAACATGGCTTTCTGATAATTCAGATAAGTATATACTTGCGATATGACAATCCATCAGCATGTTTAACACATACTTTTTTGTTCTTCCTGCTTTTCCCCCTAAGTTGGGATCGTGGATATATTTATACAATAAATCCCTTACAGTTATACCGGCAGTATCGCCACTTGAGGGAATTCCGCTTTCCTCCAGTTCCGCTGCCCGTTTAGCCCCCCAACTTTTGGCTTGAGACATCTTACCAAATGTTTTCGTTTCACGATGAAGATGCTTGCCGCCTTCTTTTATACCAGCTGTGCAGCGATATCTTATAGTGCCATCAGCGCGAGGGCGCTTCACTATGTTATAATAGGCCATGATTTACCTCTCAGGCACCAGTACACCATTGGGTGTGGTGTACTGGATGGTGTACCGATAAACCGAAAATAGCCTAAAACGTATTAAAATGCACGAAAATAGAAAAACAGAAAAACCTGTAGTAAGCAGTATAACAAAGGAAAGTTCAGGAAAATTCAAACCTTCCCGCTTCTCCGTTGCGCCGATGCTGGATTGGACGGATCGTCATTGTCGATACTTCCATCGCCTGCTAAGTAAAGAAGCTTTGCTTTACACTGAAATGGTCACTACAGGTGCGATTATTCACGGTAAAGGAAATTATCTGGCTTATAACGAGCAAGAGCATCCATTAGCACTACAATTGGGCGGTAGTGAGCCTCAGGCGCTGGCGCAGTGTGCTAAGATCGCGCAGGAACGTGGTTACGATGAAATCAACCTGAATGTTGGTTGTCCGTCTGATCGTGTACAAAATGGTCGTTTTGGTGCCTGTCTGATGGGGGACGCTACATTGGTTGCGGATTGCGTCAAAGCAATGCAGGATGTGGTGGATATCCCAGTAACAGTAAAAACTCGTATCGGTATTGATGAACAGGATAGTTACGAGTTCCTGTGCGATTTTATTGATACTGTTGTGCAAAAAAGCGCCTGTAATAATTTTGTTATCCATGCGCGCAAGGCGTGGTTATCTGGTTTGAGTCCTAAAGAAAACCGCGAAATTCCACCGCTGGATTATCCACGAGTCTATCAACTGAAAAAAGATTTTCCACAACTGACGCTTTCTATTAATGGTGGAATTAAGACTTTGGAAGAAGCGAAACAACATTTGAAACATGTGGATGGTGTGATGATCGGACGTGAAGCCTATCAGAATCCATCGATTCTGGCGCATGTGGATCGTGAATTATTCGACCAAAACGCTCAAGTAACGAATACGGTAGATGCGGTTAAAGCTCTTTATCCTTATATCGAGCAGGAATTGTCAAACGGTACTTATTTAGGCCACATTACCCGCCATATTCTGGGCATTTTTCAGGGTATTCCCGGCGCACGCCAATGGCGTCGTCATCTGAGCGAAAATGCACATAAACCAGGTTCGGATATTATGGTCGTTGAAAAAGCACTGGAAATGGTAACAGAGCGGATGTGATCCGCTCAGGTATTTTAGAAATTACGGGATTAATAAGCTGGAACCGTGAGTTGCGCGGCTTTCAAGTATCTGGTGTGCCCTGACCGCCTCGCTTAGTGGAAATTTTTGGTTTTCTGGCACATCGACTTTGATTTTTCCATTGGCAATGAAGTCAAATAGTGTTTTGCTCGCTTCTGCTAACTCTTCCCGCGTAGTGATATATCCGTGAATAGAAGGGCGGGTAAGGAATAGCGAACCTTTCTGGTTGAGAAGCCCGACATTTACACCGGTTACTGCGCCCGAAGCGTTTCCGAAACTGACCATCAACCCCCTTGGTGCTAGCGAATCAAGTGAATCCAGCCATGTAGCCTGACCGACGGAATCATAAACGACATCAACTTTTTGCCCGTTGGTAAGTTCCAAAACGCGTTCCACAATATTTTCACGATTATAATTGATGGCCTGCCACGCGCCTGCGTTTTGAGCAAGGCGAGCTTTTTCATCTGAACCAACGGTGCCAATCAATTTTGCACCTAATGCTTTTGCCCACTGGCAGGCAATCAACCCCACCCCACCTGCTGCTGCATGAAACAGAAAAGTTTCACCTTCAAGAATCTTATATGTCTGATAGAAAAGGTAATAAACTGTCAGCCCTTTCAAAAGGGAAGCGGCTGCCTGCTCAAATGAAATAGTATCAGGAAGAATAGTTAACTTGTTGGCAGGGACATTATGTACTTCACTATATGCACCCAGACCGGATTGAGCATACGCTACACGATCCCCGATTTTGATGTATGACACATTCGAGCCAACTTTTGTGACAATTCCGGCAGCTTCAGTGCCTAACCCACTGGGAAGGCTTGCTGTTGGGTAAAGCCCACTGCGGACATAAGTATCAATATAATTAATTCCGATGGCTTTATTTTCAACTTGGACTTCATCAGGCGCAGGGTCAACAGGGGTAAATTCACTATATTTGAGTACTTCTGGGCCGCCGGTGGCGGAAAATATGATGTGTTTTGCCATGGTTGCTCTCTTATCATTCTGGAAATATTGGGAACAGCCTCGCACGTTTGCAAAGAAATCGCTGCAAACAGCGTAAATGTATCTGAAATCATTGCAGACTATATATAATTACTCAAGGTTGTTTTCATGGCGTATACTGATGCGCTATTTCGTTCTTGTTTAGTGGATTGATGTACTACATGGCTGGAAGAAAACCAACTAACAACAGTATGGCTGAACCAAAAGATCGCCAAGTGGAAGGGCTGAAACTTCCACCACACTCTTTGGAAGCAGAGCAATCCGTGTTGGGCGGTTTGATGCTGGATAATGAACGTTGGGATAACGTATCCGAGCGTGTCACCAGTAATGATTTTTTCAGCCGCCCACATCGACGTATTTTTTCTGAAATGCAGCGTTTGCTTGAAACAGGCAAACCTATTGACTTGATTACATTATCAGAATCTCTGGAGTTAAATGGGGAGCTGGATAATGTCGGTGGTTTTGGCTATCTGGCAGAATTGTCAAAAAATACGCCAAGTGCCGCAAATATCAATGCTTATGCAGATATTGTCCGTGAACGTGCTGTCGTTCGCGATATGATTGCGGTTGCTAATGAAATCGCCGATGCAGGATATGACCCACAAGGGCGAACCAGTGAAGAATTGTTGGATCTGGCGGAATCTCGTGTATTCCAGATAGCAGAAACCCGGGCAAGTAAAGATGAAGGCCCGAAAGGTATTGAACAAATCCTTGAAGAAACCGTTGAGCGCATTGAGCAGCTTTATCAGCGTCCACATGATGGCGTAACGGGAGTTTCCACGGGCTATCAAGATCTGGATAAGAAAACGGCGGGTCTGCAAAAATCAGACTTGATCATCGTTGCAGCACGTCCTTCGATGGGTAAAACAACTTTTGCGATGAACTTGTGTGAAAACGCAGCGATGATGCAGGATAAACCGGTTCTGATTTTCAGTCTGGAGATGCCCGGTAATCAGATCATGATGCGTATGCTGGCGTCGCTTTCCCGTGTAGATCAGACGCGTATTCGAACGGGTCAGCTTGATGATGAGGACTGGGCCCGAATTTCCAGCACCATGGGGATTTTGCTGGAAAAACGCAATATGTATATTGATGATTCATCCGGCCTGACTCCTACTGAAGTGCGCTCCCGAGCAAGAAGAGTTTTCCGCGAACATGGCGGGCTTAGCATGATCATGATCGACTACCTGCAGTTAATGCGAGTGCCTTCCCTCTCCGATAACCGAACACTGGAAATTGCAGAAATATCCCGTTCCCTCAAAGCGTTGGCGAAAGAATTACAGGTGCCGGTTGTGGCTCTCTCTCAGCTTAACCGTAGTCTGGAGCAGCGCGCTGATAAGCGTCCGGTGAACTCTGACCTGCGTGAATCAGGCTCTATCGAGCAGGATGCTGATTTAATCATGTTTATCTATCGTGATGAGGTATATCACGATAACAGTGAACTGAAAGGTGTAGCGGAAATTATCCTTGGTAAACAGCGTAACGGCCCAATCGGTACGGTAAGGCTGACATTCAACGGTCAATGGTCGCGATTTGATAACTATGCTGGGCCAAGCTATAGCGATGAATAACCCAGTTTAAAAATAAACCTATTTATCCAAACCAATTGATTGGAAGAAAGTATAAAAAAGGGGAAAAAATGAAAGCGGCAACTGCTGTTATCGACCGCCGCGCTCTGCGACACAACCTGCAACAGGTTCGGGTGAAAGCTCCTGACAGTAAAATCATTGCAGTTGTGAAAGCAAACGCCTATGGACATGGTTTATTGGAAACTGCGTATACGATGGAAAGCGCAGATTGTTTTGGTGTTGCACGAATAGGGGAAGCTCTGGCTCTGCGTAGTGGTGGGGTTATCAAACCCATTCTGCTACTGGAAGGTTTTTTGGGGGCATCTGACTTACCTATTTTGGTTGTCAATCATATTGAAACCGTAGTGCACAGTATTGAACAGCTGGAAGCTCTGGAACAAGCTGATTTACCTCACCCAATTAAAGTATGGATGAAATTGGATACGGGAATGCACCGTCTTGGCGTTCGTATTGATGAAGCAGAAGATTTTTACCAACGTTTGAGCCGTTGCCGTAATATTGAACAGCCTGTGAATATTATTAGCCACTTTAGTCAGGCAGATGAACCTCTGGTGGATACTACTCATCAGCAGATTGAGCAATTTAAGTTATTTGTTGCAGATAAAGCGGGTGAAAAATCCATTTCAGCATCCGGCGGAATTCTGCTGTGGCCACAGGCACATCTGGACTGGGTTCGCCCCGGCATTATGATGTATGGCGCATCACCAATGGCAGATAAGACCGCGGATGATTTCAGTTTAATGCCCGCAATGACATTGAAATCCAGCTTAATCGCTGTACGTAAACACAAAGCGGGTGAAGCGGTAGGTTACGGCGGCACTTGGATCAGTGAACGTGATACCAATTTAGGCGTTGTAGCGATCGGATATGGTGATGGTTACCCCCGCAGTGCATTATCGGGTACACCGGTATTTATTAATGGGCGTAAAGTCTCCCTTGTTGGGCGGGTATCCATGGATATGATCACGGTAGATTTAGGACCGGACTGTCAGGATAAAGTGGGTGATGATGTTATCCTCTGGGGTAAAGTCCTGCCAGTGGAAAAAGTCGCCGAATATACAGGGATTAGTGCCTATGAACTCATCACAAAATTAACTTCACGCGTTGCGATGGAATATCTGGACGAATAATCGGGTTCAGTTATATTGTCTGTTACCGTGTCTTTAATATCATTTAGGTAATAGAGGTATAACATCGTGTTCCAGAATGTTGATGCTTACGCAGGTGATCCTATTCTTTCGTTATCGGAAGCGTTTAAAAAAGATCCCCGCCCAGAAAAGGTTAACTTGAGCATTGGGCTTTATTACGATGAGCAGGGTATAACTCCCCAATTGCAGGCTGTTGCAACCGCAGAAGAACAAATAAGTACTCTGCCACAGTCTGCTTCTCTTTATCTTCCAATGGAAGGTTTAATGGCTTACCGGCTGGCAGTTCAGGAATTATTATTCGGTAAAGATCATTTAATATTGCAGCAAAATCGCATTGCAACTATCCAGACAGTCGGCGGGTCAGGGGCACTGAAAGTCGGTGCTGACTTTTTGCATCGTTATTTTCCTGATTCTGAAGTATGGTGCAGTGACCCTACATGGGAAAACCATGCTTCAATATTCTCTGGGGCAGGGATAAAAGTAAATTATTACCCTTACTTTGATGATAAAACCAAAGGGGTAAAATTTGATGAAATGCTGGCAACGTTCCGGCAATTACCAGCAAAAAGTATTATCTTGATGCACCCTTGTTGCCATAATCCAACAGGGTCTGATCTGACGAATGACCAATGGGATCAGGTCATTCAGGTAGTTAAAGAGCAAAAGTTAATCCCATTTCTTGATATCGCTTATCAGGGATTTGCTGAAGGCATTGAAGAAGATGTTTATGCAATTAGGGCGATGGCGAGTGCGGAACTACCTTGCTTTGTCAGTAATTCATTCTCAAAAATATTTTCCTTATATGGCGAGCGCGTTGGTGGTTTATCGGTTATTTGCGACGATGAAGAAACGAAAGAATGTGTCTTGGGGCAGCTAAAAGCCTGCGTACGTCGTATTTATTCCAGTCCGCCTAATTTTGGCGGTCAGGTTGTGGCGAGAGTATTAGCTGATCCATTACTGAGGGAACAGTGGCTGAGAGAAGTTGAACAGATGCGTTTGCGTATTCGGGAAATGCGAACTGTGCTGGTATCTGCATTGAAAGAAGCATTACCGGAGAAAAACTTTGATCATTTGCTTAAACAGCGTGGCATGTTCAGTTATACCGGATTTAGCACTGAACAGGTTGTTCGTCTGCGTGAAGAATTTGCTGTTTATCTGATTGAATCCGGCCGGGTTTGTATGGCGGGTGTGAATCATCATAATGTACAACGTGTTGTTGAAGCATTTGTGGCTGTGAGTCGTTAGGTATTCACTATGTGCCCAATAGATATCGAGTTGCACCGTAGCTAACTAGAGAGGCAACTCGAAATACGATATGTATAGTCCCTTGTTCTGGTATTGAATAAGGGATTTTTTCTGATGTAATAGATATCACTAATTAAAATGATAATAGTAGATTTTTATCTGTTATTTTATGATTATAAATTAATTATTGTATTAATTTATAATCACTTTCTATATAGTAGCGGGCATTCTGCTGTTTTTTATTCACTTCTATTAAATATATCTGAATATTATATCTGGTCTTTTAATTTAAGATATTCATCTACCGGGAATAAAGAAAATGTAATGCTAACTCTTAAACTCTTTCACTAAAGATTGAGATAAATATTAATCTGTAAAAGCGTAATTCGCTTTTATTGGGATAATTTAAAAGAGCTAAAGCATTATGGATATGCAATCAAGAAAGTACGGTAGAACGTTTCATTATCCGTTTTCTCCGGGTACCACCAGTGATGATCGTATTAATCATGACTGGTGGCAGGATATACACAACATTACTCATCTTATTCACACCGAAAAGTTAGATGGTGAAAATAACTGTCTGAATCAGCACGGTGTCTTTGCTCGTTCTCATGCTGCGCCAACGCAATCTGCATGGACACAACAAATCCGTCAGCGCTGGCAATTAATGAAGGGCGATCTCGGTAATATCGAGATTTTTGGCGAGAATCTGTATGCGATTCATTCTATTGAGTATCGGCATCTTGAAGAATATTTCTTTGTTTTTGCTGTGCGTATGAAAGATATGTGGCTGAGTTGGGAAGAAGTAAAGTTTTACGCTGATTTATTTGATTTTCCCACTATTCCGGAAATAGTTATTCCTGAAACACGGAATGAATCTGCATTTATTGACAATATTATTCAAACAGCAAAACAAGAAAGTTATTTCTCTTCATGGGATACAAAAACAAAACAGTCTTGCTCAATGGAAGGGATCGTCAGCCGTAATGCAGGTGAATATTCAGTTACTGATTTTTCACACAATGTCTTTAAATATGTACGTAAAAATCATGTGAAAACCGATATTCACTGGAAGCGACACTGGCAACGGGCACCCCTCTACTTTGAATATATGAATGGAGATAGATAATGAACTGGTTATTCAGTGAAAATAAAACATGGCATTATTTATCTGACACATTCTCTTTTATCGCGGATATGAGTGGCGTTCAGCAGGATCCTATTCATCATGCCGAAGGTGATGTTGCCATTCATACACAAATGGTATTGTCTGCGCTGGTGCAATTGCCTGAGTATCAAGCACTGGAGCAAGAAGAGCAGGAAATTCTCTGGGCGTCGGCTTTATTGCATGATGTGGAAAAGCGAAGTACTACGCGGATAGACTTAGATGGGCGAATTATTTCCCCCGGCCATGCCCGTAAAGGTGAATTAACTGTCAGGCAGATTTTGTTTCAGCAAGTAGCGACGCCATTTGCGATACGTGAACAAGTGGCTGCTTTGGTTCGTTTTCATGGCTTGCCATTATGGCTGATGGAGAAACCTGAGCCACAGAAAGCTCTGCTGGCAGCGTCGCTGCGTGTTGATACTTATCTATTAGCTTTGTTGGCAAAAGCGGATGTTTTAGGGCGAGAGTGTCATGATTCGCAGGAGCTGCTGGAACGCATAGATCTGTTTGAACTTTATTGTCGTGAGCAAAATTGTTGGCGTAATGCACGGCAATTTCCTTCGTCAGAAGCCCGTTTTCATTATTTTTCTACAGAAAGTGAACAGCCGGATTATCAGCCTTACGATAATTATGGCAGTCAGGTCATTCTATTATGTGGATTGCCGGGCATGGGAAAGGATCATTTTATCCGCCAATATTATCCAGAAAGAGCTGTTATTAGTCTGGATAATATTCGCCGTCAGCATCAAATAAGTCCGGAAGATAAAAATGCTACTGGTTGGGTTGTGCAACAGGCGAAAAAACAGGCCAGAGAAAAATTGCGTAACCAGCAGGACTTTATCTGGAATGCGACTAATCTAACAGTGCAAATACGTCAGCAAATTATCAAGTTATTTGTCAGTTACAACGCGAGAGTTAAGATTGTTTATATCGAACAGGGGCATAAACAGTGGCGGCAGCAAAATAACCATCGCCAATATGTCGTTCCGGATAAAGTGATGGACAGAATGCTTTCCAAGCTGGAAGTGCCTACTCCTGAAGAAGCACATGAAGTTTGTTATTTTATCAACGGATTATTAATATCGGGATAAGTTGTTGCTGAGTTCCCTTTGGTAGAATAGGAGAAGGCTAAGTGTATCAGCCTTCTTTTTTCTATAACGATAACAAACAGTTATTTCTGTAATAACTGATAAAATGTCGGGTTATCATCACATTGCCCGCTACCGCATTCCAGAATGGTAGAAACCAGATTCGCGGCGATTAAAATAGCGAATAATCCCATAGCAAGTTTGCCGAGTATATGCGGTGAAGATTTTACTGGATCATGGTTACCTGCTTTCAAAGGCATAATGACAGCAATAGCGATAATAGTAAGAATGGACATAACCGCTGCCCAAGTATAGAAGTGCAACCCAAGGAAAGTGGAACCATATCCTGTATCTCCCGGCAGGATATGCAAAGAAACCTGACGCATGGCAACAAAGCCGGTTACGATACAGCCTATTAGAGAGAAGCTGTAGTGAGCATTTTTGACACCTAAATAAATATTAAATAGAAAGCCAAAGCCGATCATAATGATGCCTGCACGTTGTAACAGACATAATGGGCAAGGAAGTTCAAAACGTGCCAGCTGATAATAAAAAGCGACAGTTAAAATGACACAGATGCCAAACAAACCAAGAATATTCAAGGTAATAGCTGGATTGAGGTTGCGAGATGCTGACATAGAATTACTCATTACGGCCTCCGGTTAAAAAGAAAGATTCAGTGCATCAGTAGCATGATATTTAAACCAAAATACCGTGATGATTAATAAGGCAAACCAAAGTGCATAAGTGAGTTTTTTCTTGCCAGCCACGACAGTGATAATAATAACTAGCGCAATCAAAAATGGTAAAAACATATACATATTTAATCTCCATTATAAGTTCATAGAATATGTTATATCATTATGGAATAATTGCACATCTAATATGATTACTCATATCTGTTAAATGCAATGATGAAGTCAATGTAAGAATAGTTCACTGATATAATTAAGTTTATTATTATTCTAAATACATAGATGAAGGTATCTTAGGTATTAGAAAATATTAACTTAAAAAAAACCTCCCACAGAAGAGAGGTTTTTTATTGATTGTCATCTTGAATATAACATTAATTATTATTAAGTATTCCTTTCAGGAAACGTGCAGTATGAGAGTTTTTACACTTCGCAACTTCTTCTGGCGTTCCTGCTACTAATATTTCACCACCACCGCTGCCGCCTTCCGGGCCAAGGTCGACAATCCAGTCCGAAGTTTTAATCACATCCAGATTATGCTCGATAACAACAATGGTATTTCCCTGATCCCGCAGTTGATGCAGGACAGCCAGTAACTGTTGAATATCGGCAAAATGTAACCCGGTCGTTGGTTCATCAAGAATATAGAGTGTCTGGCCTGTACCCCGTTTGGATAATTCGCGTGCTAATTTAACCCGCTGGGCTTCACCACCTGAAAGGGTAGTAGCGGATTGCCCAAGCCGGATATAGGAGAGACCGACATCTATCAGTGTTTGTAATTTACGGGCAAGGGCTGGAACTGCATCGAAAAACTCACGTGCTTCTTCGATAGTCATATTCAGCACTTCATTAATATTCTTGCCCTTGTATTTAATTTCCAGTGTTTCACGGTTATAGCGCTTCCCTTTACAATGATCACAGGGAACATAAATATCAGGCAGGAAATGCATTTCAACCTTAATGACCCCGTCACCCTGACAGGCCTCACAGCGCCCACCTTTGACATTGAAACTAAAACGCCCCGGAGTATAACCACGAGTACGGGATTCAGGCACACCGGCAAACAATTCTCTTACTGGGGTAAATACCCCGGTATAAGTGGCCGGGTTTGAGCGGGGTGTTCTGCCGATAGGGCTTTGGTCAATATCAATGACTTTGTCGAAATGTTCCAGACCCTGAATATCCACATAAGGCGCTGGATTGATGTTGGTAGCACCGTTTAACTGGCGTTGTGCAATTGGGAATAACGTATCGTTGATTAATGTCGATTTACCGGAGCCTGAAACCCCAGTGACACATGTAAACAAGCCAACGGGCAGGTTTAATGTCACTTTTTTCAGATTATTGCCTTTTGCGCCAATCAATTTCAGCATTTTGTCAGGATCAGCAACAATACGCTGTTCCGGGATGGCAATCTTACGCTCACCACTCAGGAATTTTCCTGTGAGAGATTCCTTACTTGCCATAATGTTATCGATAGAACCTTCAGCAACAACCTCACCGCCATGTACACCCGCTCCCGGCCCGATATCAATAATATGATCGGCAGCACGGATGGCATCTTCATCATGCTCAACGACAATAACGGTATTACCCAGATTACGCAGATGCAGCAACGTCTCCAATAAGCGCTCATTATCACGTTGGTGGAGACCAATAGAAGGCTCATCCAGCACATACATCACACCAACCAGACCGGCACCAATCTGACTTGCCAGACGGATACGCTGAGCCTCACCACCGGAAAGAGTTTCAGCTGAGCGGGAAAGAGTCAGATAATTCAGGCCAACATTCACCAGAAATTTCAGGCGATCACCGATCTCCTTCAGCACTTTCTCGGCAATCTTTGCGCGCTGGCCACTTAATTTGATGTTCTGGAAAAACTCCATCGCGTGGCCGATGCTGAAATCAGAAATCTGTGGCAGGGTCGTATTTTCAATAAAGACAAAACGTGCTTCTTTGCGTAGCCGGGTGCCTTCACACGAAATACAGGAACGATTACTGATATATTTGGCTAACTCTTCCCGTACAGCAGAAGATTCGGTCTCTTTATAGCGGCGCTCCATATTGTGCAGAACACCTTCAAATGGGTGCTTGCGGACAGTGATATCGCCACGATCATTGGTATATCTGAACTCGATGGTTTCTTTGCCTGAGCCATATAAAACGGCTTTTTTAATGGAAGCATTTAATTCATCAAACGGTGTTTCTATATCAAATTTGTAATGATCTGCCAGCGATTTCAGCATCTGAAAGTAATAAAAATTACGGCGATCCCATCCACGGATTGCGCCACCGGCGAGGGAAATACCGCCATTTTGTACAACACGATCAGGATCGAAGAATTGCTGGACACCTAAACCATCACAAGTCGAACAGGCTCCGGCAGGGTTGTTGAAAGAAAACAGGCGTGGTTCCAGTTCGCTCATGCTGTAGCCACACATTGGGCAGGCGAAATTAGCGGAGAAAATAAGCTCTTCAGCCTTATCATCATCCATATTGGCGACAACCGCCGTACCGCCAGAAAGCTCTAATGCTGTCTCAAAAGATTCTGCCAGACGCTGAGCTAAATCAGAGCGTACTTTGAAACGGTCGATGACGACTTCAATCGTATGTTTTTTCTGTAATTCCAGTTTGGGAGGATCGGAAAGGTCACACACTTCACCATCAATACGGGCACGGATATAACCTTGTGCTGCAAGATTATCCAACAGCTTGGAATGTTCCCCTTTACGCTCTTTAACCACGGGGGCAAGTAACATCAGGCGTTGGCCTTCCGGCAGCATCAGTACATTATCTACCATCTGGCTGATTGTTTGTGCAGCCAGCGG
Organism: Xenorhabdus sp. PB61.4; assembly: GCF_963894935.1. Lineage (NCBI taxonomy): Bacteria > Pseudomonadati > Pseudomonadota > Gammaproteobacteria > Enterobacterales > Morganellaceae > Xenorhabdus > Xenorhabdus sp. PB61.4. Next base: position 2,918 of record NZ_CAWQJR010000222.1, on the reverse strand, counting down.
AATATCATGCTCAGGGCAACGAGGCTCACCGACACGGGCAAACAGCAGGCGGAGATAATCGTGAATTTCGGTAATTGTACCGACAGTTGAACGCGGGTTATGGGAAGTTGATTTCTGTTCAATGGAAATGGCAGGAGACAGGCCTTCAATGTGGTCGACATCCGGTTTTTCCATCAGTGATAAAAACTGGCGGGCATATGCAGAGAGAGACTCTACATAGCGACGCTGACCTTCCGCATACAGTGTATCGAAAGCCAGAGAAGACTTACCGGAGCCAGATAACCCCGTGATGACTATCAGTTTGTCACGGGGGATTACCAGATTGATATTCTTGAGATTATGGGTGCGGGCGCCCCGAACTTCGATGTTATCCATTTACCATTACCCAGATTATATTGATCGTGCTCAACAAATAAACGCGGTATTATTGCACAAACCCTGCTGAATGGATATACAGTATTTAACAGGATTTATGCGTAACCATTACAGTGTATATCAAGCAATTTCGATTGCTATATAGACCGTTTTGAAGGACCAAGTAATGGTTTAAAAAAATTCTCAAGGGTATATGCCCTTTTAATTTCAGTCTGATAAGCGATAGAAAAGGGATGAACATAGGCATCGAATGTGACTGAGGGAAGTGAGCGCAACCAATCTAATTCAAGAAGTTGCTTGAAAGATGGAGGGAATAAAGTACGATGCGCTTCGCAAAGAATTAAGATAACGGGTTTTTATTTAAAGTTAAGCCTCGCATGATAAACTACGTTGCTTATAATTACAGAAGTCCGTTTTTAGCAAAAAATCATTTCATCAGGAGTATTCCGAATGGCCAGCAGAGGCGTAAACAAAGTTATTTTAGTGGGTAATTTGGGGCAGGATCCGGAAGTTCGCTATATGCCGAACGGCGGTGCAGTTGCCAACATTACTCTGGCCACGTCCGAGAGCTGGCGTGATAAGCAAACCGGTGAGATGAGAGAGAAGACCGAATGGCACCGTGTGGTCATGTTCGGCAAACTGGCAGAAGTAGCTGGTGAATACCTGCGTAAAGGTTCTCAGGTCTACATCGAAGGCGCGTTGCAGACTCGCAAATGGCAGGATCAAAGTGGTCAGGATCGTTACACCACTGAAGTCGTGGTTAACCCAATTGGCGGCACAATGCAGATGCTAGGCGGCCGTGGTGGCGCATCACAGGATGCTCCGGCACAAGGCGGCTGGGGCCAGCCACAACAGCCACAGGCATCTCAGCAGTTCAGTGGCGGCGGTGCGCCATCATCTCGTCCGGCACAGTCTCCGGCTCCACAGAGCAATGAGCCACCAATGGATTTTGATGATGATATCCCGTTCTAAGGGATGCCATAGAGTACTTCTATAAAGAAGAGTATTTAACACCCCGTTTTTACGGGGTTTTTTTATCATAATTTATAAAATATATTTATTTTTTGGGTTGACTAGGGTTGGCTTTTTGCAAGTTCATTTTGTATTAATATCACCAGCCAGTAATACGGTGCCATGTTTCCTGTTCCGACGAACCTTGCTTCAGAACCTGATATTGTAAGTGCATGGAGGCGGTTGCACAGGCATGGTTAGGCAGGATACGTAACCTCATACCTACAGGGAAATCTTCTGTTTTCATGCTTGATTCGGAAGGTAATACAATGATGCCATGTTCCTGATTCGTCATCGAGACACATAAATCAGGGTAAGGGTATCCATCCAGATTGCAAACCTGCCCATAACCATAATCTATCGGGCCTTCAGCAGTACCGCGATCTCTGGACATTGCCATCCATCCGGCATCAATCAGAATCCAGCCTTTTTCTTTATTATGACCGATAACGGTTGTCACAACAGACATAGCAATATCATCTAACGTACAGACTCCCACGTTTTTCATGACCAAATCAAAAGTAGAAAAAACGCCAGCCCTTACTTCAGTAATACCAGTCAAATCTTCGACATAGTGTGCAGTTGGTGTAGAACCCACACTCAAAATCGGACAGGCAATACCCGCTTCTCTGATACGTCTGGCGGCTTGCCTAACGGCATCACATTCTGCCTTCGCTGCTGCCTTGAGTTGTTCCCCCGTTCGGCATGAGTAGGATCCTCCTGCATGAGTCAGCAGGCCTGTCAGAGTGGCACCATTGCCGTCAACCATCTTTGCCAGTTTAATGAGTTCATCACTATCTGGCTGGAGCCCGCCCCGATGGTCGTCACAGTCAATTTCAATAAATACGGAAAAGATCACACTATTGGCTTTTGCATATTCAGCTACTGCTAAGGCTTGTTCTGGCGTATCAAGCAGGATGTGAATATTGATCCCTTTATTAAGAAGATTTGCCACACGAGCCAGCTTATGGGGTGCAATACCTACAGCGTACAAAATATTGGTGCAACCCGCTTTAACAAAGCCTTCTGCTTCTGCCAGCGTGGAAACGGTAGCAGGGGATGAAGAGTCTTTCAGAAGATATTTTGCGGCTTCGGGAGAGCGCAGGGTTTTCAGGTGAGGGCGTATCTTACAGCCAAGAAGCCCAATATGTTTATAGAGCCGATCAATATTGCGGATAAAACGTGATTCATCAATTAAAAGGAAAGGAGTTTCAAGTTTACTTAACCAAGCTGGATTTGACATAGCATATCCCCTTTTATAATTTTCAACTAATCAGGTATACACTTCGTCTTTCAAGTTGCCTCTTTGTTGGCTGCGCTCGCTCACCCCAGTCACATAGTTATCTATGCTCCCGGGGATGAACTCCCTTGCCGCCGCGATGCATCTTGAAATCCATTGTGTATAGAACATATTTTTATAATAAATAGTTTGTCATAATGATGAGACTCTTATTTTTCTCATTTCTTTCCAATTCGTTAACGAGGCCCTTTTCAAAAAAATTTTCACATTACGAATAAGCTGCCACATAAAT
>NZ_CAWQJR010000221.1:0-18635 GCF_963894935.1 Xenorhabdus sp. PB61.4 | reverse complement strand
TCCATGTTAATAAAACCATTAAATAACAAAAACAAAACCAATTAAAATCAAATAGATAAGAAAACCAAAAAAACAAATATGTTTTTTAAAAAATGTTCCTCTATTATTAAAAAATGCAAGTAATCAACATTGGTTACAAGAACAATTATGAACTATTAGTTTTCTCACAATATTTACATATGGTAATTAAAATACAATATATAATTTCCTATTATATATAAATCATTGGGACTAAAAAGCCAGTCATGTATTATATTTGATAATAACTCTCATTATCAGGAAGGTAAAATGAAAACTATCCATAAAATATTATTGGCAGGAATGATCCAACTGGGCTTTACACATTTAACTTATGCAGAATCCACCCTGAATAAAATCCAGTCCTCTGGCATATTCAGGATCGGAACAGAGGGTGCGTATGCTCCATTCAGTTATCATGATGCCTCGGGAAAATTAACTGGATTTGATGTAGAAATCGGCCGTGAAATTGCCAAACGAATGAAAGTAAAACCTGAATTTATTGAAGGGAAATGGGATGGGCTGATTGCTGGTCTGGATGCGGGACGATCAGATGCAGTTATGAACCAGATTGCGATTACTCCCGAACGTCAGAAAAAATATATTTTCTCCTTGCCTTATGTCATTTCAGAAGCTGTTCTGATTACCAGAACCGATAACAATAAGATTAAAACGTTTAGTGATTTAAAAGACAAAAAGTCCGCCCATACCTTAACCAATAACTTCGCCCAGATTGCGCGTCAGCACGGAGCAGAAATTATCGCTACAAATGGCTTTAATCAGGAAGTTGAGCTTGTCAGTACGGGCCGTGCAGATGCCACCATCAACGATAAACTGTCCTACCTCGATTATAAAAAACATCGCCCGGAAGCGCCGGTACAAATTGTGGCAACCGATACCCATGCAGCACAGACGGCTGTACTCCTGCGCAAAAACGATACCGGGTTAAAGGCCGCAGTCGATGAAGCCATTACTGAAATCAACGCTGACGGAACTTACCAACGCATCTGGGACAAGTATTTTAGTCACTGATCCGCCAGTTCTAAGCTATAACTTTATTTTATATAAGGATGCTCTCTTATTGCCATATCATCACTAAAACAATCTTATAAAAAATAAATACTTTTTGATGTTAATATAGGAACGATATATGACTCCATCCTGGCTCAGCTTAGCACTGGATTCTCTCTGGCCGATGATTTACGCAGGCCTGACATTCACTATACCCCTCACCCTGATCACATTTGCCCTCGGGCTTACGCTGGGGTTTATCGTTGCCCTGATCAGGCTTTACGGGCCTAAGCCATTGGTTGCAGTCGTACGTTTTTATGTCTGGCTGATCCGCGGGACACCGTTATTAGTGCAACTGTTTCTGATATTTTATGCACTGCCCAGCATCGGCATTACACTGGAAGCATTCACTTCCGCCGTGATTGGCTTTACGCTGAACGTCGGTGCTTATACATCAGAAGTTATCCGGGCTGCACTGAATTCAGTGCCTAAAGGCCAATGGGAAGCCTCCCACTCTATCGGTATGAGTTGGTGGCAATCCCTGCGTCGTATCGTTCTGCCACAGGCAGCAAGAGTTTCTATTCCTCCACTGTCAAATACCTTTATTTCTCTGGTAAAAGATACCTCACTGGCGTCTGTTATTACCGTGCCGGAAATGTTTCTGGCCGCACAGCGCATCGCCGCTGTGACATACCAGCCACTGATCCTATATACCGAAGCAGCTATCCTTTATCTGCTCCTGAGTTCGCTGTTATCAGCACTGCAAACCCGTATGGAAAACAAGTTCTCCCAGCAATACGCTAAAAATAGCAATAATAAGGAAGCCAATAATGATTCAGCTCTCTAACATTGAAAAAAGTTTCGACGGACAAAAGGTGCTGAAAAATATTAACCTGACTATTAAGGAAGGCAGCCTGACCGCCCTTATTGGGCCTTCCGGCAGTGGGAAAAGCACCCTGTTACGCTGCATTAATCTGCTGGAAATTCCACAGGCCGGTCAACTCATACTGGGGAAAGAAAAAATTACATTTACCGGCAAAGAACGACTTTCCCACAAGGAAATCCAGCGCTTTAGCCTGCAAACCGGCATGGTATTCCAGAATTTCCAGCTTTTTCCTCACCTCACTGTGATTGAAAACATCATGGAGGGGCTGATTTGGGTACAGAAATGGCCTCGTGAACGTGCCAGAGAACGGGCGATGGAGCTACTGGAAAAAGTTGAAATGTCGCATAAAGCAGATGTGTGGCCAACCACATTATCCGGCGGTCAGCAACAGCGTGTTGCAATCGCCAGAGCGATGGCGCCATCGCCAAAGGTATTACTGTGTGATGAACCGACTTCAGCCCTTGACCCTGAACTATCAAAAGAAGTCGTTTCCGTACTGAAACAGCTTGCAGATGAAGGAACAACAATGTTAATGGCAACGCACGATCTGCGTCTGGCTGCTAACCTTGCTCATGATGTTATCTTTCTGGAATTTGGGGAAATTATCGAATCGGGAAGCGCCAAGCACATGTTTACCCGCCCGGATCACCAGCGCACTATCGAGTTTGTTTCAACTCTGACTGAAACTTTACCGGACTGGCAAATATAGAGAGCCACTACATTTTTATAAAAATTCATTTGGAGAACATCATGAAAGTATTCTTAAAATTGCTGCTTGCAGGTACCGTTACTCTTGCTATCTCTGCTCCCAGCTATGCCGGTAAAGATTTAGATGCCATAAAAGCCTCTGGCGTATTTAAAATTGGTACTGAAGGGACTTACCCTCCATTTACCTACCATGATACCAGCAATAAATTAACCGGCTTTGATGTCGATATTGCCAGAGAAATTGCACGTCGTATGGATGTAAGACCTGAATTTACAGAAGTAAAATGGGACGGTTTAATTGCAGGACTGGATGCCAAACGCTTTGATGCTGTTGTTAATCAGGTTGGTGTGACTCCTGCCCGGGAAGCTAAATTCAGCTTCTCAATTCCTTACACAACATCTCAGGTTGTTCTTATCACCCGTGATAACAATGACAGCATCAAATCCTTTGCTGACCTCAAAGGAAAACGATCCGCACAATCTTTAACCAGCAACTACGGGCAATTAGCAACATCTTATGGTGCTACGCTGGTCAGCACGGATGGTTTTAACCAGTCCATTGATTTGGTCGCCACCGGTCGGGCAGATGCCACACTAAATGATCGTTTGTCATTTCTGGACTTCAAAAATCAGCGCCCGAATGCGCCGGTGAAAATTGTCGCTCAGCAGACTGATGCCAGTAAATCGGCCGTATTACTGCGTAAAGGTGATCCTGAATTAGTCGAAGCTATTAATAAAGCACTGCAAGGCATGAAAGATGACGGAACTTATGCCCAAATTTCTGAGAAATACTTTGGAACTGATATTTCGAAGTAGTTCATCATACAGTTTGTAAAATTACGGCATCATAATGGTGCCGTTGTATTTTATATTTCCGTACCCCTTCTGATTTAATTATTTACTTATTTTTCTTTTCAATTAATATCGCTCTAATAATTAACCGTTACAGTATCAATAATAATTTCAAGCAGGCTTCCCGTATCCTCGCTTATTCAGTCGTTCTTTTCGAGACACGCCTATTGTCTCGATTATCTTTAATGAAAAATAGTAAAGAGGAAGAAATGGCAGAAAACACAAATCACGACTACGTCATCCGCCCTATTACCCAACAAGATAATCCAGATATTGCCGCCATTATTCGTGAGGTATCTGCCGAGCACGGTTTAACCGCTGACAAAGGCTTCGCCGTCGCTGACCCAATTCTGGATACTCTCTACGAAGTTTACAGCCAGCCCCGCAGTGCATACTGGGTGGTTGAAATGGCGGGGAAAGTCGTTGGAGGCGGCGGGGTTGCTCCACTGTCAGGAGGCGATAGTAATACCTGTGAACTGCAAAAAATGTATCTTTCGTCAGTATTACGGGGCAAGGGTGTTGCTAAACAAATCGTAAAACAATCGCTGGAATTCGGAGTGGAACAGGGCTTTACACGCTGTTATTTAGAAACAACAGAAAACCTGAAAGCAGCCATCGCTCTGTATGAAAAACTGGGATTCAGTTACCTTGATGCCCCCCTGGGCAATACTGGGCACAGTGATTGTGAGGTTAGAATGGTTAAGATGCTGTAAAAACATAATAATATGCCCCGCGCGAACCGTGGGGCAAATGCGATAGAAAAACTCAGTGTAATCTGGGTTCATCTTCTTCCGGGAAGAGATCGCCTACATCATCTTCATCATCTGAAGCATTAGGGTCTTCAAAATAAGTTCCCCAGCCATCGTAATTCACACCCATTTTTTCAGCCAGATCCATCAATTGCTCAACCTGTGCAATGATCAGGTCAGCCTCCAGACGGCTCTCACTGATGACATCACAACACATCAAAATAACGCTATCTTCTGTTTCCAGCTCTTCCGCATCTGTAACTTCATAACCAAGTTTAAATGCTTCAACTGCTGCTTTCTCCAGACGGTCAAAATCGTCTGCTGAAAAATGGTGTTCAATGATATAAAGCGCCTCAGGGTCACTGCCATCTTCCAATAACTCTTCGATGATCAAGCGAGTTTCTTCGCGCTGTTCTTCCAGTGCATGTGGGTCTGCCATGCCAATCCCCTCTGTCAGTTGGCTATCCTGTTCCGCATTCTCCCATCTTTTCTTTGCAAAGGATATAGCTATCCCGTGCTGTTAAACCAAAAGTACAGGCCTTAAGCGCCGGGTCACAATTCTCTTGGCTATCCTTAAATCTTCAATACACACTATACACTTCGTCTTTCCAGTTGCCTCTTTGTTGGCTGCGCTCGTTCACCCCTGTCACATAGTTATCTATGCTCCTGGGGATTCTCTCTCTTGCCGCCACGACGCGTCTTGAAATCCATTGTGTATATAGCGCTTGTAATAAGATTTTTTATTGATATATAGTGCATATTAATTCAATTTATCCCTATGGAGAAAATGCCACATGAATCCATTTTTTCACCGTCATCTCCTGAGATTACTTGATTACAAGCCTAAAGAAATTGAGCTTTTTTTATCCCTGTCAATGAAATTGAAAGCGAATAAAAAATCAGGTAAAGAAATTCCCTTGCTGGCAGGAAAGAATATCGCCCTGATTTTTGAGAAAGACTCCACCCGCACACGCTGTGCATTTGAAGTTGCAGCACATGATCAAGGGGCTAATGTCACCTATTTAGGCCCCAGCGGCAGCCAGATTGGGCATAAGGAGTCTATCAGGGATACAGCAAGGGTACTTGGGCGTTGGTATGATGGCATTCAGTACCGTGGCTATGGGCAGGTAATAGTCGATACGCTAGCTGAATATGCTGGTGTGCCTGTCTGGAATGGACTGACGGATGAGTTCCACCCGACTCAGCTACTGGCAGATTTGCTGACAATGCAGGAACACAGTAGAAAACCCTTAACTGAAATAAAACTGGCCTATATGGGCGATGCCCGTAATAACATGGGTAATAGCTTGCTGGAAGCGGCTGCATTAACAGGATTAGATTTGCGTCTGGTTGCACCAAAAACCTGCTGGCCGGATGCTAAATTAGTGAGTGAATGCCAAAAACAGGCAACGAAAACAGGTGGAAAAATCACACTGACGGAAGATATCGTGGCTGGCGTACAGGCTGCTGATTTCCTTTATACCGATGTCTGGGTCTCAATGGGTGAACCTAAAAATGTCTGGCAGGAGCGCATTGAATTATTAGCGCCTTATCAGGTTAATATGGATCTCGTGAAACTAACGGGAAATCCGGATGTGAAATTCCTGCATTGCCTGCCGGCTTTTCATGATGAAGAAACCATTCTTGGTAAACAGCTTGCGGAAGAATTCAACTTGTCTGGTGGTCTGGAAGTGACTAATGAAGTGTTTGAATCAGAATACAGCATTGTTTTTGATCAGGCAGAAAACCGTATGCATACGATTAAGGCTGTCATGGTGGCTACATTAGTACAGGAGCTGGATTTATGATTAAAGTATTATGCGGTGCACCTGAGCACCGCTTGTCTTTTTTCACTGAAACAAGCAACTATTCCCCGTTACTCATCGCCGGCTTAACGCCAGATTAACCGCAAAAAACAGAAATAATCCACCTGTCGCCCGGTTCATCCATTTGATGACATTACCACGCTTTAACACATGGGAAAGCGGACGTGTGGCAAAAATCAGAATCAGTGACCATATCGTACCCAATGCGGCATGAATAGCAACTAAGCCAAATGTCCAGATCATGGGTGAATGCCCCTGAGGAATAAACTGAGGCAAGAAAGAGACATAAAACACACCTACCTTTGGATTCAGCACATTTCCCAGCATGCCCCTGATAAACCAGTTCGACGTTTTAACCGAAGAAGTATTCTCACCACCAAGATCGGAATTAGGGCGCAGGATCATCTGAAGGCCTAGCCAGCATAGATACAGCGCTCCACACCATTTCAGAATATTGAATGCCAGTTCAGATACGGCTATCAATGCACCCAGACCAAATGCCACCATCGCTCCCCATATAAAACATCCGGCATCAATTCCAAGAGCGGCCTGAAAGGCTTTTTTCCCACCTTCCGCTGCTGCGGTTCTTAAAACCAAAGCTGTATCCAGACCGGGAGTTAATGTCAATAATGTAGCAGCAACCATGAATGCAAGTAGAGAATCCAGAACTGTCATTTTTATCTCCAGAGTTAAGTGTGCATAAACATGTTTAATTATGATGTTATTTTATACTGATATATGCGACAGAAACCGCCTTTGTCAACCAGACACCGTTCTCAGCCTGATGGAATTTAATTCCCTGTTCATACATTAACTGGGCATCAATTTTTAGAATAGCAACTTTGCCATGTCGTTGACCCACCTTAATTGCAGTCACTTCATCTGCCGATAAATGCACATAATGGCGATTTCCCGCCACCAGCCCTTGTTTAAATATTGAATCCAGAAAGCGGGTTGCGGTACCGTGAAACAAAACGGCCGGAGGTATCTTTTCCTGATAAGAAATATCTACCCGTTTGGCTGAATGCCCTTGTACTGCCCTGATACGTTTCCTGTCTTCCGAAATCGCAAAGCGTTTCTTATCATTAGTCGCGACAATTTTTTCAATCATAGGGTAATTCAGCCGCTTTCCTTGCTTCACTGCACATTTAATCAGCGTACTGATATCCGCCCAGCCTTCACTATCCAGTGTTAAGCCAATAGATTCAGGCTGATGGCGCAATACGTAACTTAAAAATTTGCTGATTTTAGTATCGATATGATCCATATTTTCCCTCAGTAATCGGCGTTTTTTATCTATTTTTCAGTACCCAACGCTTCAGATAACTATCAAGTAAATCCTGACTGCGTTCACGATTATCCTTCAGCTCACAACGCACTACTGTCTCACTCAGTTCTGATTCAATAAATGCGTGAACTCCCGGCTTGCGCAAACCATATTCTGCTTCATTGGCAGCTCGTTTAATTCGCAGTAAATCTGCAATCTCTGCTTTCAATTGAGGATCATAAACTGTACCAGCCACCAGCGTTTCAAAATCTATGGGAGGAGTGCCTTTACCCATCTCAATCCATCGCACAGCCAGTAACGGACGCAATACGTAAAAGTATTTTTTTAGCCGAACTTGCTCACCCTGCAAATAACCCCTGAAGTTTTTCTTCGCCATTGAAAGATAGTGATAACGCGCTTTAATATCCGAAAAGAAATGCGGCACCATCGCTTTCAGTCCATTAGTTGCAGCCGCATCTGCATGATAGATGACGGGAGAATCCAGCCATTCCATCAAAGTCGGGTTTGCCTGCTTCAGTAGTTTTAAAGCCTTGCGCAGCTCCCAGCCACTAATATCCAGCTCATCATTTATCGGCTGTTCAATCACATCCCGCCCGGCTTCCACTTTGAGATACCAGTCCACGGGGTGAACATAAATGAATCTCACATCATAATCACTGTCCGGTGATGCAAAGCCCCACCCTCGACTGCCAGACTCACAGGCGTACAGTATCCGCACGCCATATTTTTTCTCTATTTTATACAGTTCTCTTTTAATACGAATCCGCATTTCCGGGCTGACTGTTTCTGCTTCCCTTTCCATTTTCTTTTTTCCTGCTGCGATTTTTCTAACCTTTTACACAAACTACCTGACGTAAAGTATGCACGATTTCTACCAATGAAGACTGGGCAGCCATTACTGCATCAATATCTTTGTACGCCATTGGAATTTCATCGATCACATCACTATCTTTTCGGCATTCCACATGCGAAGTGGCTCGTTTCTGGTCGTTCACTGTAAAGCGTTTTTTCGCTTCAGTACGGCTCATTACGCGCCCAGCGCCGTGGCTACATGAGCAAAAACTTTCTTCGTTTCCAAGCCCTCGGACAATATAACTTTTTGCCCCCATCGAACCCGGAATGATCCCCATCTGGCCTTTACGGGCTGATACCGCTCCTTTACGGGTTACCAAAACCTCTTCACCGTAGTGCTGCTCACGCTGTACATAGTTATGGTGGCAATTCACCGCTTCCTGCTGTGTTGTGAACGGTTTTGGTATCTCGCGTGATAACGCCTCAAGTGCTCGATGCATCATCACTTCCCTATTCTGGCGCGCGTAGTCCTGTGCCCAGTCCACCGCTTCCATATAATCATCGAAGTAGCGATTTCCTTCCTCAAAATACGCCAAATCACGATCAGGCAAATTAGCGATATGTTGCTGCATATCTTTCTGCGCCAGTGTAATAAACAGATTACCAATGGCATTGCCTACTCCGCGGGAACCGCTATGCAGCATTACCCAAACACGATCCACTTCATCAAGGCACAGCTCAATAAAATGGTTTCCTGTTCCCAGCGTTCCCAAATGCTGACGGTTATTGGTGTTCAGTAGTTTCGGGTATTTATCGGTGATATGTTTAAAGCGATCAGCCAACGTTGCCCAATGTTGATCCACCATTTCCGGCACCTTATTCCAAGAACCTTTATCCCGCCCGCCGCGGTTCACAGTACGACCATGCGGTACAGCAGCTTCAATAGCATGGCGGATATTCAGCAAATTATCCGGTAAATCCGATGCCACCAATGAAGTACGCACAGCAATCATTCCGCAGCCAATATCCACCCCAACGGCTGCCGGGATAATAGCGCCACGAGTCGGGATCACACTCCCGATGGTAGAACCTTTACCGACATGTACATCCGGCATCACGGCCAGATGCTTAAATACAAAAGGCATCTTGGCCGTGTTTTGTAATTGAGTAATCGCTTTTGGATCAACCGGCACCCCATTCGTCCACATTTTTACCGGAGCACCGTTATCCTGAGTCAATAAGTTATAAGCGTTGGTTTTCATTTCAGTTATAGACATTTTTGTTCTCCTTTAATTTGTACCAATCCGTTTAATACTTGATCTAAACCGCCATACACTGAGATCTGATTAATGCGTTCCGCAATACTTTCCAGTGTTTCCAATTCTTTCAGGCGTAAGGCAATCGGGTTGTTCTCCATCACCTTGGCGGTATTCAGAAGCGATCGGGTTGCCGCCGTTTCTTCCCGACGACGAATAACATTAGCCTGTGCAGACTTTTCTGCTTCCACAACCTGCGACAGAATGGTCTTCATATCGCCGGGCAAAATAATGTCTTTCACACCAAGTGATGCCACTTCCAAACCAAAACGTAGGGCAATTTGCTGGATCTTTTCACCAACCAGATCATCAATAACCTGCTTATTCTCCAACAATTCATCCAGTGAGCGCGTTCCTACTATTTCACGCAAAGCAAATTGCAACTCGCGGTACAGATATGAAACTGGATCACTGAGTTGTTCATATGCCATCAGAACATCCTGATAACGCCAGTTAGCAGATAAGTTAATACGCAGATTTACCTTGTCACGGGTCAGTATCTCCTGACCGCTGATTTCCAGCACCTGTAACCGGGTATCAACAATTTCAACGAGCACATCATGCCCGACACGCCAATAACCTTTTAATCCCGGCTGTAATAATTCCTGTGCAATTCCATCAACCTTCAGAATCCCTACATGCCAAGCCGGGATTTGAGTAATCAGTACACTATCTGCCCCTTTCACACTGCGTTTTCGCGCCATAGCAGACATTAACAGTGAAACCAATTCAGCATCAGCTTCCAGCTCAGAGGATTTCAATACCTCTATACGGCGGGGATTTCCATTCTTCCAGTGCAAACTACGGGTTGCCGGAGGCAGAATTTCGACCAACACAGCATGCTCGTATAGCAACCCCATTTCATCATCGGCAATTTCAATACCATCACAAAATTCGTCTACCCAGTCGTTATGCTGCTGACGTAGATGCTCTGCCAGATTGTCTTCAACCTTAGTTTGTGAACGGGTATCGACAATTTCCACAGAGATGTCATAGCCAACACGCCAATATCCATACAGACCTGGCTGTAGCAACTCCTGCACAGTGCCATCAATTTTCAGAATACCGACCTGCCATACCGGGATCTGAGCAATCAGGATATTATCCAATCCTTTCACAGTACGTTTATGGGTTTTCGCAGCGTGCAACAGAGAAACTAATTCAGGTGAAATTTCCTGTTCCGTCGTTTTACGGATTTCACATCGGCGTAACCCACTATTTTTCCAATATAGGCGGCGAGTTGCAGATGGTATAATTTCATTCAGTAAATCATACTCATACAATAGTCCCATTTCATCTTCAGCCAGCTGGATGTCATCACAATACTGTTCAACCCAATCAGCATGATACTGGCGTAAATGCTCTGCCAGCTTTGCTTCTATTGCGCCACCACTAAGGTTAAAAGTCGTCAATTGCAGTTTGTTAAACCAATCGCTGAAACGATATTCTCCTGCGGTTAAAACCTGTAAGTACTCACCTTCTTTTGCCAGCATACCAATTTGTCCCTGCAGTACTTTTATTTTCTTCATCATTGTTATTTTTCCTTTTTATTCCCTGCACTCTGAAAACCGGGCATCAGGACGAAGCCAAGGGGGAAATACATCGGTACTCAGACAGCAGCAGCTCAGTATTTTGCCCTTAACCCAGCATCATCTACCGGGTTTTCAAAGCGATGACTCTCAATTGGCAGTCATACGGGTTTTCACTTCTATATTTTCTTTTGTGTTTTACTTGGAGAGTAAAAGACCATATCCCTTATATGGTGCGAAATTGGGACTCGAACCCAACGTAACCCTGTGTTATTCGCTAAACGTCCCTCACTGGCGGAATACATGCAGTAAAATGGCCTTATGCCATGACTTATGTACCGGCTGGGTTCTGAACCCATGCAATTCCAGCGTGTTGACTCTTATAGTTATTGCCAATCCCGTGCCAACTTTGAAAATAGGCAAAAATATTTATTATCATAATGAAAATTAAAGTTTTTTATTTTTCCCTATTTTCAATGATTGTTTTTGTCATTTGATTTTCTTATCTTTTTATATCGTTTTTTATAAATTTAGATAATCAATAACAGAGGCAAGGATGAAACGCAGAGTTGCTATTGGGGTTTTAGGAACAACATTAGACAGACGTGGGAAAAAGGCGAATCGCTGGACAAAATGGCGTCCTACTATTGGGCTATGCCAGCAGCCTGAGCTGCCAATTGACAGGCTGGAATTACTCTATCAGGCAGATAACTACAGTCTGGCGCAAAGAGTTAAAGAAGATATTGAAGAAACCTCCCCACAGACCCGTGTTGTTCTGCAAGAAATTCAGATTGATGACCCGTGGGATTTTGAGGAAGTCTATACTGCCCTGCTTGATTTTGCGGTACGCTATCCTTTCGATATTGAAAATGAAGAGTATCTGGTACATATCACTACAGGCACGCACGTTGCCCAGATTTGCTGGTTTTTGCTGACTGAAGCGCGTTATCTGCCAGCCCAGCTGATCCAGACTTCTCCCAAAAATGGCGATCGCGATAGCCATCCTGAAGGAGTCTACACTGTTATCGATTTAGATCTCAGTCGTTATACCACGCTAACCAGCCGCTTTCTGCGTGAACAGCAGGAGCAAGTGGCGTTCCTGAAATCCGGCATCGCTACGCGCAATGCCAGTTTCAACCACCTGATAGACCAGATTGAGCGCGTTGCGCTGCGCTCATCAGCACCGATCCTGCTGACCGGGCCAACCGGAGCAGGTAAATCATTTCTGGCCCGCCGTATCTATCAACTCCGTCAGTCACGCCATCTGCTTAAAGGGCGTTTTGTCGAAGTAAACTGTGCAACATTGCGCGGTGATAATGCCATGTCTACACTGTTTGGACACGTCAAAGGGGCATTTACAGGGGCAATCCAGCCGCGAACCGGCCTATTACGCGAAGCCGATGGTGGTATTTTATTTCTGGATGAAGTGGCCGAGTTAGGCCTTGATGAACAAGCGATGTTACTGAAGGCTATTGAAGAAAAAAACTTCCTGCCGTACGGCTCTGATCGGGAAGTTTACAGTGACTTTCAGTTAATTGCCGGCACTCACCGGGATCTGCGGGATAGGGTGACTCAGGGAAAATTCCGTGAAGATTTATATGCCCGTATTAATATGTGGACTTATCAGTTACCCGGACTGGCTCAGCGTCGTGAAGATATTGAACCAAATATCGACTATGAACTGGCCCGCTATGCACAAATACAGCAAACACAGGTTCGTTTTGATAAAGAAGCCCGGCAGATTTACCTGCGTTTTGCCTGCTCAGAACAGGCCAAGTGGCGGGGAAACTTTCGTGAATTAAGTGCATCAGTCACCCGCATGGCAACGTTTGCTGAAAATGGCCGCATCAATCAGCACTTGGCAGAAGAAGAAATCATCCGCCTCAGACAACACTGGCGAGGAGAGAATAGTTCCTCCCTGCTACCGGATCATTTAGCAGAAATTGATCTGTTTGATCGCCAGCAGTTAGAAACCGTTATTAGCGTCTGTCGGGGATCTGTCAGTTTATCGGAGGCCGGTCGCAAGCTCTTCGCTGTTTCCCGCCAACAAAAGAAACAACCCAATGATGCCGATAGATTACGTAAGTATCTCGCCCGATTCGGCTTAGACTGGGAAAGTATTCAGCAAGATTAGGAGAAGACGATATGGAATTAAAATTTCTGGGTACCAGCGCAGGTATCCCGACTAAAGAACGCAATGTCACCAGCCTTATTCTTGATTTACAGGAGATCCGCAGTTCACTGTGGATGTTTGACTGCGGTGAAGGAACCCAGCACCAGATCCTTCACTCTCCGATTAAAATTTCCAAACTGGAGAAAATCTTTATCACCCATTTGCATGGAGATCATATCTTTGGTCTGCCCGGCTTACTATGCAGCCGATCAATGGGCGGCTCTACTGATCCATTAACACTATACGGGCCAAAAGGGATCCGCCAGTTTGTGGAAAACTCGTTACAGTTAAGCGGATCCTTTCTGAACTATCCACTTGAAATTATTGAAGTACAGCCCAGATTACTGTTTGATGATGGCGCAATGAAAGTCACCGCTTATACCCTGAATCACCGTGTGGAATGTTATGGCTATCGAATTGAAGAGCATGATAAACCCGGTACGCTGGATGCCAAAAAGCTGGATCAGGATGGAATTCCCCGTGGCCCGTGGATGCAAACCCTAAAACAAGGGGGTACGGTCACATTGGAAGATGGGCGGACAATTTCCGGTAAAGATTATCTGAGAGCCCCAATCCGTGGTAAATCATTAGCAATTTTCGGGGATACCGAACCCACACCGGAAGCGCTGAAACTGGCGGCTGATGTTGATGTCATGGTACATGAAATTACTCTGGAACATGCGTTTGCCGAAAAAGCCAATGAGCGCGGCCATTCCACCACGAAACAGGCTGCAACACTGGCTCGTGATGCCAAGGTAAAACACTTTATCGCAACGCATATCAGCGGACGTTATGGCAAAGAAGATTGTCCACGTTTACTGGCTGAATGTCGGGAAATATTTCCGAATACTGATTTGGCTGAGGATTTTGCAGTATTTGTAGTTAAATAACCGCGTCTTCTTATATTTTATATTAAATCAACCTCAATTATTTATTTAATGAATGTTTTAAATCAGAGCGTTGGTAGAATCAGGAATTCTCTCTTTAGTTCCTGATATTGATTATTGATTGAATGAAAAATTTCTCTCAACAAATCTTGCAGTGAATACAATCGCGAGTATAATGCGCGACGATTTGCTGGGAGAAAACATGAAATACTGCATTGCAAAACGCCAATCCAATGAAGCACTGCCAACTGGCAGCCTGGGCGTATTGTTTTCCCCATTACTAACCGAACATTTAAAAGCCCCTCAATTGAGGGGCTTTTTTTCGTCTGCCCAGTCCAAGGCTAAAAGTCATAAAAGAGGAATGCAAACATGGCTAACCCGTTATATCGCAAGCATATCATTTCAATTAATGATTTGAGCCGCACAGATCTTGAATTGGTATTGCAGACGGCAGCCGCCCTGAAAGCCAATCCACAGACTGATGTACTGAAGCACAAAGTCATCGCCAGCTGCTTCTTCGAAGCCTCTACACGCACCCGCCTCTCTTTTGAAACGGCTATTCAGCGCCTTGGAGCCTCTGTTGTTGGCTTTGCAGACAGCAGCAACACATCATTGGGCAAAAAAGGTGAAACGCTGGCTGACACTATTTCTATTATCAGCCAGTATGCTGATGCGATTGTCATGCGTCATCCACAGGAAGGTGCCGCCCGCCTTGCTTCAGAATTTTCCGGTCATATTCCGATCATTAATGCCGGTGATGGTGCAAATCAACACCCAACCCAGACTCTGTTAGATCTGTTTACTATTCAGGAAACTCAGGGCAAGCTGGATAACCTAAAAATCGCGATGGTTGGTGACCTGAAATATGGTCGTACTGTCCATTCATTAACTCAGGCACTGGCGAAATTTGAGGGCAACCATTTCTGCTTTATCGCGCCGGACGCACTTTCTATGCCCAACTATATTCTGCACATGCTGGATGAAAAACAGGTGAGCTACAGCATTCACAACAATTTTGAAGATGTGCTGCCTGAGCTGGATATTCTGTATATGACCCGCGTTCAAAAGGAGCGCCTTGACCCTTCTGAATACGCCAATATCAAAGCCCAGTTTGTGCTGCGTGCGACAGATCTAGTGAATGTCAAAGAGAACCTGAAAGTACTCCATCCGCTGCCACGTATTGATGAAATTACTGTTGATGTAGATAAAACACCTTATGCGTATTATTTCCAGCAGGCGGGCAATGGAATTTATGCTCGTCAGGCGTTGCTATCGCTGGTACTGAATGAAAATGTTGTTATCGATTAATGCTGAAATAATTAATTAACATAAATAAGCAGTTACAAATATTATGGCTAAGGAAATTAGACCTTAGTCATAATGTTATTCTCCCAAAAAATTCTTTAACATCATTTCATCAAGAAATCCATTTTATAAAAAATAAATTTACTTATAATTGATTTCACATTATTTATCATGAATTAATTACCTAAATGGAAATATAACCATCCGTTATAATTAAATTTATCAATTTAAAATAAACACTAATTTAAAATCATTTTTCTTGTTTTAGCCCTCCATAGAATTAAGCTATTATCGTCCATTTAAACAAATTAATTTTGTAACGTTATTTTCTAAATAATTTATCCTAAATAAAAAGTTGACGATATTACATCATGCACAGGCAAGAGAATGACTACCAACGATATGAAAATATCTGGGTTGCAGAGTTTTCATATGGCTATCATGGTTCAGAACAACAGAAACAACGACGCTATCGCGCTCAGGCATTAATTTATGCCAACAGCCAACATCAGGCTTTGATTCAATTATCAAACCATATGTTGAATTCATTAAAAGCGACAGAGGGCGAGTATGAGAAAATATTGCCTTTTCTCCAATATCTGAACAACAGTGCTCAGCTTGAAAAACGCCTGATCCTGAATCTAGATAAAATAAATATAGAACAATCAATTCTGGTATTGGAATCACTGGATATTAGTGAACGATTGCCGGTTGATACCGGAGAGCTGTCAATCACCCAATATCCCTGTGTTCCTTTTATCGGTGATAACTCTTTTAATCGGCACTGGATCAGTGACGACCTATATACGCTGCTTTACCGACAGCAACAGAACAAAATCCAATATTCCCATAGTTATCTGATCATTGACGCCGGAGTTTATCATAAAAATACGAGCCACTTTATCGTGCCTTCCCTTATGGTTTCTGGCTTGACTTATCGCTGTCTGTTTAAAGGTAAAACACAAATTACTCTTGAAGACTCTGCCCCCTATCTGGTCGAACTGACAGGTTCTGAAAATAACCAATTTCTGCGGGATATATTCATCACCCACCATACACCGGATATCGGAATTTTTATCCATACCGACAGTAAATTTGATGAACTGTATAACCACCTGCGCAAATTTTCCTATCTGCAACAGGAAAGCAGCCGAGAATGGGTTTTCTTTCGCTTCTACTATTCACTGACAGTAGATTTGATGCTCAAAAGCCTATCTCGCGGCGCTTTGGCCTCCTTTATGCGTAATATTGGGGCCATTTATGGTTTAACTAACGAAAACAGCATGATGAAAATCAGCGTTACGGAGAGCCTCAGAAAAGCCAAACGGGAAACAGTGACGATCAATGACAGGATGAACCGTAATTTTGAACTATATGTGCAGCAGAGATATTTCCATAAGGTCAAAACATTCATTAAAGACAATATTCAGCAACAGTGTCAGGTGCCGGAAGAACAGCTCCTTTCTTTCATTACCAAACATGCCAATTATGCCTATCTGCACGGTTTTACACTTGAACTGACCGGACTTTATTACATTATGGCGCGATCAATGACGGTGAAAAATGAAGATTTCTGGCAGCACATACTAGCAACTGTTTTATCTGAACCTTCCAATCAGGAAGCCAGAGCTTACAAACTTCTCAAGGAATGCCTTAACCCGACAACATGGAGCCAGTCATGACTTCTGTAATCTCAAATATTAGTGCAAACGCGAACGAATCCTTATCCAGACTCGATATGGGAAGTGCAAAATACCCGTGTGATGGAAATATCAAACCTCTCTACCCTGTCCGTTATGCTTATGTAAATTTCTTCGGCGAAGAAATGGAACAACCTGAATCTCCACCGGATATTCACACACTGATGTCTGCGACAACGCTGAAACAGAGTAAGGGATATGCGGCTCGTTTGATGCGTTCTGGCTGGATTTATATTCGGGAAGAAGACAGCATGGAACACCGCCCCAGCCGTACAGCTTATTTCCATATCTTCAAATATGAAGTAGAAAAAAGCTCAGATAACGATGATGCACCGAGAATTGAGCGTTTTCGGAAGTATATGTACCGGAATAAAAAAGATGCCCGCGATGGCGTGATGCCAGAACCTGGTTTACAGGGTGAAGGGTATCCTTTCCTATTTGTAGCAAAAGATGTTTCAAATATCAGTATTGCTTACAGCGAACACCTCTGGCATCCCGATGTCATTGCCCGTATGAACCGCGATAAAAAGCTGCGTGAAAAGACCATGCAGTTCATTAATCTGGATGCGGATAATCAACAATATGCGATTGAAGCAACCGAATCCAATTTCACGAAATTAATTGAAGATTACAAAACCCGCAAGGAGCAGTTCTCGGCAGTCAAAGCAAAAATTGATGCCAAAAAATTTGAAGAGTTAGATATCAATGATCTCAGGATTGATGAGCTAACAACAGAAAAATCCTATGAAATGGATGCAGAGAATATTGCAGCGGAGATTCGCAAAAAGCTGTGTTATCAAGAGAAGGCACGGATTGTAATATTGCATGATCCGGTTGGGCGGCAGAAAGAGATTTTGGAGGCGCATAATATTCTTGATCTGCTACAACAATATAATGCTGAACGCAATCTCTATCCGATGACAATTGGGTTATATATCGATGATTACATTAGAGAGTTTAATAAAAATGAACCAATAAAAAGACGTGCTAATAAAGAAACCTTAAACCAAACAGCAGTGAAAAGCGAGTGGCCAAAAATAAGAGATTCACATCTGGTATTCGAAAAACGACAAGAGATTTTCATTAGCTTATTCAAAGCATTTGCCAGTGCACCAGCGGTTACTGGGAAAGTTGGCAGCCTTGATAACTATTTCCAGCATTTCTTCTCTATTCATGAGAAAAAAGAAATATCAAATGAGAGTGATATTCAGGAAATCTACACTTTTGTTGAACTTGTTTTTGATATTTTTCATGGACTGCAAATGTCCGTCACATCGGAAAAAATGCTGGAAGAATTGATTTCATTAGCAGCAGGAAAACCAACCACATTAAAAGATTTCGCTGATACAACGCTGGGTATCCTCCCCTATGGCTTATACGACCCAAATAAAGAAGCAAAAGCCAAAAGGGATGCTATTACAGCGGCAGAGAAAAACTATACACCTCAATACAGCACCAATGCCTGGGAAATCGCGGCAACGGGTCAGGGCAAGATCGCGAACGTTTTTCAGTCAAAAATAAATCGATTGCTCCGAAAGGATAGCTGTGATCTTATACTCTCTTTTTGAGAGAAAAAACCATGCACTTTGACATTT
>NZ_CAWQJR010000220.1:0-19140 GCF_963894935.1 Xenorhabdus sp. PB61.4 | reverse complement strand
CTTGCTGTGACATAGCCTTTTGTTCCTTTATTTCTCTATTTTTGACGACTTAAAGTTATAAAGGAGCGGCTATGTCATTTCAACTCATCATAAAAGTCGAGCATCGCGTTAATATTATGATTTTTTAATCAGTTTTTGTATCAGAAGCAATAAACTGCAGAGGTAATAAAAAGCTGAATACAGAACCTTTCCCGACCGTACTTGTAATATCAAGATGAGTATTGTAGTGGTGTAAGGCATGTTTCACGATCGCCAGCCCCAACCCGCTTCCACCCGCTCTTCTCGAACGTGAACGTTCAACGCGATAGAAACGCTCTGTCAGGCGCGGTAAATGCTCAGGGCTGATCCCGGGTCCATTATCCTCGACTTTAAACAGCGCTCCATGAACTGTTCTCAACCAACTGACCTCTATGCTGGTTCCTTGCTCGGTATGATTAATAGCGTTATGGATAAGATTCGACATTGCGCTTCTGAGCTGCTCTTCACTTCCGAGCACATGTAGTGTGTTATCGACATTAAATACAATATCATGCTGTTTATCTGCCAATGTCTGTACTTCCTGCTCTAATAAAGCCAGCATAGCCGGAACATCGACCATATTGTGCACATCTACCTTTGAGCCACTCTCAATTCTGGAAAGATGTAGTAACTGACTGACCAGAGAATCCATTCTCCGTACCTGCTCTTGCATAGTACTCACTACTTTCTGACTTGCTTTCCCGCTGAGATCCTGATCCTGCATCATTTCCAGATAACCCTGTAGCACTGTTAACGGCGTTTTCAGTTCATGGCTGGCATTTGCGAAAAAATCACGGCGGGAGTTTTCCAGCCGTTTTTTTTGCGTGATGTCACGGGCAATCATCAGTAATTGGCTTTCCGAGTAAGGCATCAACTGAAATTCCACAATATGACCATTATTTAATTCAAGAGAGAGGGGAGAAGTAAAATCACCCGCTATCATATAACGGCTGAAATCAGGGTAGCGAAGAAGATTGAAAATAGACTGTCGATTATCTTCTGGCCAGCGAAACCCTAATAAATGTTGAGCCAGACGGTTACACCAAAAAATATTCCCTTCCACTGTCATCATTACCAAGGCATCCGGCAATGATTCGGCACCACTGCGGAACCGTTTGATTAATAATGCCAGTTCCCTGCGCCGCTTGCGATTACGTTGCTGTAACTGATAAATACCATAGAAAACCGGCTCCCATCCTCCCCTGCCTGCCGGGGGCAACATACTGCGATCAAGCCAGAGCCAGTCAGATAACTTCAGTAAGTTATAGCCATGCCATACTAATGCCAGAAGTAATGCAATAACCAGCAACCACGCCAGTTGGCCGACAAAGAAAGACAAAATAACTGCGGGCAGACAGAAAATAAATAACCCCAGTACCAGCTTTTTCCAGGATAATTTCTCAAGCACTTAACTCTCTCCAGTACAGGTTTGTTGTTTTTCAATTTGCTTCATTATTGGCTTCCCAAACTGAATTTATGCAGGTCGTCCCAAAAATCGGCCAGAAAGACTAATAACGAGTAGAAAAGCGATAGCCTGTGCCACGAACAGTCTGTACCATTTTATCGTGTCCACCCATTTCCAGCGCCTTACGCAAGCGGCGAATATGTACATCTACCGTGCGATCCTCTACATAAACATTCGCTCCCCACACATAGTTGAGCAACTGCTCGCGACTATAAACACGCTCTGGGTGCGTCATAAAAAAATGAAGAAGTTTGAATTCGGTTGGTCCCATATCAACACTTTGTCCCTGACTGGAAACACGATGGGATATAGAATCCAGCATCAGTCCTTCTATATTGATAATATCTTCTGCTGCCATAGGGGAGATACGACGCAATACAGCTTTAACGCGGGCAATTAACTCTCTGGGGGAAAATGGCTTGGTAATATAATCATCGGCACCAACATCAAACCCACGTACTCGATCTTCCTCTTCTCCCCGTGCGGTTACCATCATGACAGGAATATCTTTGGTGGTATTATTACGCTTCATTTGTTTGATAATTTGTATTCCTGAACCACCGGGTAACATCCAGTCCAACAGGACTAAATCAGGATAAGGCTCAGATAAACACCCTACGGCAGTGTCATAATCTTCTGCTTCAACAGGCTCATATCCGTTCTGCTCCAGAACAAAACAGACCATTTCACGAATTGGGGCTTCATCTTCAACAACCAAAATACGTCTAACCATGGTTAATCCTGTCAGTATGATTGAAGTCAGCAAAATTCACAGTGAACTATTGTGAGTCAATTTTATTACAGTTTTATGAAATAAATTTCATCTTAATCATAAAACTGTAACCAACATTACGAGGAATTTATCAATCAATTATTCTATTTCATTGCTGTTGCGAGGCCGCTCGAAAATCTGTGAATGAAATTATAATTACCCACGACTTCCGCAGAACACTCATTATAATTAACATCTGAACAGGGTAGGCTGGGCACAGGGACAGCGCAGAGCAGCAACACAGGCAAGATAAGCAGAGCAAAAATATGCGGATTATTCATACGTCAGACTGGCATCTTGGGCAATATTTCTTTACTAAAAACCGTGCGGCAGAGCATCAGCACTTCTTACAGTGGCTTATCAGGCAAATAAATGAACATCAGGTTGATGCCCTGATTATTGCCGGAGATGTTTTCGATACAGGTTCTCCGCCCAGCTATGCCCGGGAGTTGTACAACAGATTTGTGGTAGACCTACAACCCACAGATTGCCAGCTTGTCATTCTTGGGGGAAACCACGACTCCGTCGCAACACTCAATGAATCAAAAACCCTGTTCTCTTATCTGAATACCACTGTTATTGCCTGTGCTGAAACTGATACCCAACAGCAAATTAAGGTATTGAATAACAGAAATGGTCAGGCTGGAGCCATTCTGTGCGCCATTCCTTATCTACGCCCGCGAGATATTATGTTCAGTAAAGCAGGCCAGTCAGCCATACAGAAACAACAGGCTTTACAGGATGCCATCGCTGAACACTACCACCAGCTCTACCAACAGGCGTGTAGCTTACGGGAGCAGCTTGGCCAATCTCTGCCGATTATCGCAACCGGGCATTTAACCACAGTTGGAGCCTCTACAACTGACTCCGTGCGGGATATTTATATTGGCACATTGGATGCTTTCCCGGCACAAGCATTCCCCCCTGCTGATTATATTGCTCTGGGACATATTCACCGCCCACAATCTGTCAATAAAACTGAGCATATCCGTTATAGCGGTTCTCCTATTCCGTTAAGTTTTGATGAAGTTGGGCAAGAGAAAAGTGTCTGTCTGGCGGATTTTAAGGAAGGTAAATTCAATCGCCTTACCCTGTTACCTATTCCGAATTATCAGCCAATGCAACTCATTCGGGGTAATCTGCAACAAATAGAAGCACAATTACAAACTTTCAGTGATTATCAGGGAGAGCGCCCTGTCTGGCTGGATATTGAAGTAGCAACGCAGGATTATCTGCATGACATCCAGAAACGTATCAAAACTATGGCTACGGATTTGCCTGTAGAAATTATTCTGTTACGCCGCAGCAAAACCGCTCGTCAAATCTCATTATCAGAAAAAAATAAAGAGACGCTGACTGAATTAAGCGTATCCGAAGTTTTCGAACGACGGCTGGCAATGGCGGAAATTGACGATCAGCCACAAAAACAGCGCCTGACGACTCTGTTCAGGCAAACACTGGATGAGATTACTCAGCAACGTACACAAAAATAACAATCAGAAATAACGGTCAGGATGCAGTAATGAAAATTCTTAGCTTACGGTTGAAAAATATTAATTCTCTACAGGGTGAATGGAAAATTGATTTCACAGCCGAGCCTTTTGCCAGCAATGGATTATTCGCCATTACCGGCCCAACCGGAGCGGGAAAAACTACGCTGCTGGATGCCATCTGCCTTGCCTTATATCACGAGACTCCCCGGCTCAGTACTATTTCAGCCAATCAGAACGAATTAATGACCCGTCATACCGCAGAATGTCTGTCAGAAGTCGAATTTGAAGTAAAAGGGGTTGCTTATCGGGCATTCTGGAGTCAGCGGCGAGCCCGCAATCAGGCTGATGGAAAACTCCAGCCACCGAAAGGAGAATTGGCGGATAAAAAAACAGGCAAAATTCTGGCTGACAAAATTCCTGATAAAAAAGAAAAGATTGCTGAAATAACCGGACTTGATTTTAAACGGTTTACTAAATCTATACTCCTGTCACAGGGGGATTTTGCCGCATTTTTAAACGCTGATGATAAAGATCGGGCCGATTTATTGGAGGAACTTACCGGTACAGAAATTTATGGCATTCTGTCACAGGAGATTTATCAGCGCCATAAAGAAGCTCAGTCCGAATTGAATATTCAGCAGGCAAAAGCATCTTCAATTGAATTATTAACAGCAGAACAACTGGAAGAGTATCGCAATCAACAACAACAGCTGATTGCCGCAGAAATTCAGCTTGGTCAGCAGCTAAAAGATTTACAAATTACTGAGCAATGGATTGTACGGCAGCATGAGCTGGAACAGTCACTAACGAACCATAAGTTATCACTGCAACAGACTGAACAGGCGATACAGGATGCTTCCCCCCAGTTACAACAATTGACTGCCAGTGAACCGGCTGAAAAAATCCGACCATTGTGGGATGCATACAATCGGGCTTTAACCGAACAACAGCGCCTTGATGAGCAAAGCAGAAAAATCCAATTCGAGCTGCAACGACAGGTTGCTTTACTGCAACCCGCTCAACAAAAACAGATTAATTTGGAACAGGCTAAAAAAGAATATCAACAGCATCATATACAGCAGGAGAAATTGATCTCAGAGCAGGTTACGCCACTCGATCATAAGATTGATATTCAGTCTAAGGATCTGCTCACGCTGGAAAAAGAAGCCACTGTGCAGAATCAGGAACTAGCTGAAATATCATCCCAGTATCAACTGGCTGAAAACCAGCACATCTCGCTGAATAAAGAACAGAAAGTGTTGGAGACATACGATGAAGAACATCCGCATGTCCGCACTCTCGACAGGCAGTTACCGAAATGGCAGCAACTCTTTTCCCGCCAGAATGAAAAACAGGAGCAGATAACCAAGCTCAGACAAAAACAACAACAAATAGCTACTGAGCTTACCCGTACAACTGAAAATCTGAATAGTTTAAATACAGTTCTGGAAAAACAGGCAGCACAATGCCAGCCATTACAGGATTCACTTGAACTTGCAGAAAAAAAACTGTTGAGCTTACAAACCCAATATTCATCCGATCAACTACAAAAACAGTTATCAGATTACCAATCACAGCTTAATTCACAAAACCAGCTAGAAATTTTTTTGCCTCAGATCGAGCAAATACAGACAACGATCTCAACCAATCAGGCGCAATTTGCACAAATTCAAGCGTCACTGAAACCTTTACCTGATCAGTTAAATACCCTTGAGATACAACTGGCAGAAACACAACAACACCATCAGGATTTAACCGCCAGAATTCGTCTGGAACAACGCATTATCAGTCTGGAGCAGGAGCGTAATCAGCTAAAAGAGGGAGAAGCCTGCCCGCTTTGTGGATCGAATCACCACCCTTTGATTAGTGAATATCAGAATATCACCCTGCCAAAATCAGAAGAGCGGCTGAAAACTCTTAGCCAAAAAATAGAACAGCTACAGGGAGAACGTTCTGCTTTACAGCAAAAGCAGCAATTCCAGCAACAACAGAGTGAACAATTGCAGCAATCCACAGAACGTTTCACATCTCAGCTGACAGAAATCACTACACAATGGCAGCACCATTGCCAACAACTACAAGCACCCGAATTACCAATGGAAGCTGAACCGGTCAGGCACTTTATTACCCTGCGTCAGTCAGCCTATACCCAATCTCAGAAACAATATGAAATACTGACTCAAGCTGAAAAACAGTACCACATTGCAGAAAAAACACTCTCGGCTCATCGTGAACAGTACAAATTAGATGAACAAAAATCGGCATTGGAAAAAGTCAGGCAAGAGTCATATCAGAGTCAATTGAAGGAAAATACGGCTGAACTCCATCAGGCAGAAACAGAATATGCCACAACAACAGGGCAATTAATCGATACATTGCACGATACGCCGTTTACACTGCCAGAGCCGCAGGAAGTAGGAAATTGGTTACAACAACGTGAAACTGAATTGAAAAACTATCACAGATCCCGCGAAAAATGGCAGCAATTGCAGCAGGAACAGGCCGCCCTCCAAAGCAAACTGAATGAACTGGAAAAACAAAAAAGCAGAATAATCAATAAACAACAAATACTGACTGAACAGCAACAACAGCAGAATCAGGTATTGCAGCAAACCCAGCAGGAACGTTACCAATTATTTGGCAAACAATCCGTCAGCACTGTACGTCGGGAATTGCAGCAAAAAGCGAGCGAACTGGATAACGCCTGTAAACAAGCCACTGCTGATCTACAACAGTTACAGAATCAAGTAAATCAATTAACGGGCGCTGCGGGTGAAATAACACGAAGCTACCATATTGCCGAAGCCGCATACAAACAGGCATCCGACACCTTCCAGCAAGGTCTGCAACAACAAGGGTTTCCTGATCAGCCCTCTTTTGAACAGGCTTTACTGGCACCGGAACTACGGGAAAGCCTTCAACAGCTACAGGAACAGCTTGCCAAACAGATTCTGCAAGCTAAAACACGGTGCCACGAATCTGAAATCCTGTTACAGCGCCACAGGGAAAAATCACCGTTACTGTTGGAACAGTTTGAACCATCACAATTAGCTGAGTTGTTAAGTAATACCGCCAATGAATTAAAACAAAATAACCAGCAGCAGGGTGAAGTCAAAAACCGGCTCACCAGTGATGCCAACAGTAGACATCATCAGCAGGAACTGTTGGATCAAATAGCTCTCTCACAACAGAATTATGATGACTGGAGCTATCTCAATAACCTGCTCGGCTCGGCGGATGGTGCTAAATTCCGGCGTTTTGCTCAGGGTCTGACACTGGACCATTTGGTGCATCTGGCAAATAGCCGGCTAGAAAAATTACATGGCCGTTACTACCTGCAACGCAAACGACAAAATAAAGATGATGTCGGCCTTGAGTTACAAGTGGTTGATATGTGGCAAGCCGACTCTATTCGAGATACCAAAACTCTTTCCGGCGGCGAAAGCTTTCTTGTCAGTCTGGCACTGGCATTAGCACTATCTGATCTGGTAAGCAACAAAACCCAGATAGAATCCCTGTTTCTTGATGAAGGATTTGGCACACTGGATTCTGAAACCCTCGATATCGCACTGGATGCACTCGATCACCTTAATGCAACCGGGAAAACTATCGGTGTTATCAGCCATGTTGAAGCCATGAAAGAGCGTATCCCTGTACAGATCAAAGTGGAAAAGATGAATGGATTAGGGGTCAGTAAACTAGAATCAGAATTCAGGGTTCGTTGATATGTATTAGCTCACACACGATCTTGATCTATAATGCAGCTCCTTTTGCAACATATTCAGAACAACATGGAAAGATTTATTGAAAACACAATGTATGCCTCCCGTTGGCTACTTGCACCTGTTTATTTTGGTTTATCACTGGCTTTATTTGCACTGGCTATAAAATTCTTTCAGGAAATCATTCACGTCCTGCCACATATTTTTTCTATCGCTGAATCAGAGCTGATCCTGACTTTGCTTTCTCTGATTGATATGGCTCTGGTTGGCGGGTTGTTAGTGATGGTCATGTTCTCCGGTTATGAGAACTTTGTTTCAACATTAGATATCGAAGAACACAAAGAGAAATTAAACTGGTTAGGAAAAATGGACGCCACTTCGCTTAAAAATAAAGTTGCGGCTTCCATTGTTGCCATTTCATCCATTCATCTGCTGCGTGTCTTTATGGATGCCCGGAATGTGCCGGACAGTAAATTAATGTGGTATGTGATTATCCACCTCACTTTTGTGGTATCAGCATTTGTGATGGGATATCTGGATAAACTCACACGCCATCATCATTAGAAAGAAATCTTATATCCAATGGATTTCGAGTTGCATCGCGGCGGCAAGGGAGAGAGTCCCCAGGAGTATAGCTAACTATGTGACTGGGGTGAACGAGCGCAGCCAACAAAGAGGCAGCTTGAAAGACGAAGGGTATACCCGCCTTAATGCCAGCTCAATATTATTCGCTGGCATTAAGGGACTCTGTTCTTTTTCGTGAATGACCATTAGCGGTTTCTTTCTGTAATTCGTCGATAAACCTATCTACGAACATTTCAACTATCTCACTTCTGCTCGTTCCAAGCCGATTGGATAGCCCGTCTATTTTTCGGATGACAGACATCCGCAATGACAGGGAAATTGGTTTCTTCTTTTCCTTATCAAGGAAAACGTGGCTGGTGGCTTCCTTTAATTCAAAGTTATTATGCTGAGTGAGCAGCTCTTCAATTCTGCGCACCTCTTTTCTGGTCAATAATCCCTTATCTACTAGTTGGTAAGTATTTCCCATTTTGCTAAACCGGATATCAGCACGATAGTGATCCCTTAGTTCCCTTAAAGTACGAGTCAATGTTGGACCAGAACAACTAAGTGCCTCGATCACTTTTACCTTGCTGACAGGTCTTTCATGGGAAAGCAGCAAAGTTAATTTAAAATTTCTGAGTTGTTTGGGGCTAAGTAACATCGTTTTCAATTACCAAGTCAGGAATACGATAACTTCCTAATATATAACACAACATCCAGCATAGCTTCTCATGCCGGTAAATCAATATTAAAGCGAGTTAAAATTTTCAGTTTCACTTCCTGAACAGACACCATTATATTTCGCCCGTTCCAGAATATTCACAGCCCAGCGCCAGTGTGTAGCCGGTTCACACATTGCACCCTGAAACTTAAATACCGCCTGCTTTGTCTTCAGGATTTTTAAGGCATCAGCATAATCATGGTTGTTCACCATCAATGCCTTATGGATGTGTTCTATTTGTCGTGGATGAATAGCTGTTTTCCCGACAAACCCATGAGCAATATCCAATACAAGCTCTTTCTCAAGTAACTCCAGATTATCAATATGCTCACAAACGGGCGCTGTTAAATAAAAACCACGTGAACCAAAAACAGCCACCAGCATTTTTATCACATATCCCATTGGGCCATCATATAGCGTGAGTTCACGCGAACGACGGATCGAAATAAGATTCATCAGATCATTACCACCAACACGTAGCGCGATGACCCGCTCGCAGAAAGGGTGAGATTTTAGCTTATCGGCCAAATAATTCATTTGCTGCACATCAAAAACATCTTCAGTTTCCAGTGTCGGCATAACGCCAAGATGCGTTGAAGCAATAATATCCCACCATTCAGGTAATAATGATTGCGTAAATTTAGGTAATACGAGACCCGTGACAAGGCTAAGATCAACAGTATTGACCAGATATCGTCCCATGGATTCATTCCGTGGACGGATAAAAATCAATGGATAATGATCAGTATTAGCGGCTGAACCCTTAGCCGCAGCCAGTATCTGTAATACAGATACGAGGTTTTCGATGGCGACGGGAATATCCTCTTCTACGACTGAATCCTCCAGACAAATCACCAAAGAACGTAACCCTACAACTTTATTACACAGGATTATTTCTGGAATATCTGGGCGGGTCGCTGGTATATAAAGTGTCGCACCAAGCTGGTTTGCGAAAGGGTTCTGTTTCATCGGACCACCTTTTTTATGCTACTTTTTTGATAATCGTGACTGCCCGATATTGGCCAATCAGATCACCTACTTCTGTAATGGCAACATTTTTCTGCTGTGCCAGATAAACCAGCAAAGCAACATCAGGATCATTTTTAGAACGGACAAGTACCTGTTCAGGAACACGCCTCAGCACAGCACGCGTTGCTTCCGCAATTCCCGGTTTGATACGATTAATGCTATTGACCTCATATAATTCAGCAAGAGTGGAAATAACTTTCTTACTTAGTTGCAGCAAAACCATTTTTTCCTGAGGTTGCCAGTCAGCCGCAGGTATGGCCGTCAAATCCAGACGTTCCCGGCATTCAGCAACGGTATCGACCAGCATTCCACTACATTCAAACTCACTCAGATGATCACATTTCACACATCCATGCAATCCATTTTCACTCCAGATTGAACGCGATATTAGCCCTGATACCGGTGCTCCCATGATCCCAAAGGGAATTAACCAATCATCATCACTGGCCGCCAGCCATGAACATCCACACGGATCGGCCAGTACGACCAAACGGGGAATGCCTGAATAGCCCGGCCGTCCCGCTAATGAACGGGATAATTCTGCTGTGATCGCACCTTTACCTGTCCAGCCATCCACAAATACCAAACCAGCCGTCCCATGCTGCTGTTCTATATACGAGAGCGCCGTATCATCAATGCCACGATCCCGTATGATACTGATCCCATAGTGATACGATCGTTGCCCCATATCCCGTAAAACCTGATGTAACATCACACCCAGAGGAACTCCCGCCCTGACTAAGCTCACCAGCACGATAGGTGTGTCGCCAAAGCGTGATATCAGAGCCTTGGCAAGCATCACAACTTCAGTTGCCAGTCTGGTTGCGCCTATTTCCAGCGCTTTATCAAACAGTTCAAGGTGGTAAGAGGTCGGTTCTGGCTCCTGACTCAACATCTCAGAATAATGACGGGCACCAGACTGAATTAGCTGTTCTTTAATCTCAACCGGAGTCATTTCAATCTGAACCGGCTTTAGTAAGAAATGAACATCACCGCTGGCGTAAGAGCCAGAAAAAGGAGTAAAACTATTCATTTATGTAGGATTCCGCATACCGAATAAAGAGGCCGTTAATGTGTCAGCAAATTGACTGCGTTGAGGGATCGCAAGCCAGTCACACCATTTCATAAACCGATGATCACTTAAGCTATCCCCCATGCCAATAACAGGAAAAATACCTCTCTCATCGTGAAGCCTTTGCAGAAGATGCTGAGTTGCCAATCCCTTATCGACACATTTAGGTAGAAAAGCGAGATTATTATTGTTGTAGTGAAAATAAAAATCGTCGGCATCAAAAATATCACTCATCACCTGAGTTACTGCTGTAAGCAGCGTCTTAAGCTCTTCTGCCCGATTATGCTCATTACACTTAACCGAAATATAAACAGGGACATCACCATATTCATAGTTAATGCGTGACCATACAGAAAAACCACAGGATGCTATCAGTCTATTCCCCAGACATTCCAATTCCAGCAATTTATCCCGGTAAGGCTGAAGTTCAGCCAACATATGTGATTGCCACACCTGATCCGCCTTCCCTTCTGGTGTCAGGAGCACCGCACCATGAGTGACAATACGCCATGAAGTGAACGGAAGTTGTACCCGGCTAAGCTGCTCTGTATTTCTGGCTGTCACAGGAATCACTTCCGCATTCGCCAGTAACCAATCAACCAGCATAGCCTGCTGTTTTGTCATATAACTATGAGGAGCCTGCTGCCTGTCTACAGTAGCTACGCGAAGCGAAGTAATATCCGACAGCTCATTTATTTTCCGGCGGGTTTGAAATAACGTATCGTCCAGATCAGTAAAAAATACGGGCTTAATCATAAGTCACAATCTCTATCACTGGTGCAACCAGAGATAATTGCTCTATCAAATTTGGATCAACTGCGGCTTTAGGTGTTTCAAGGCAGAGTAGGACGCGCTCAAACTGCTGGTGCGCTACGTTATAAAGAAAATTGGGGATCCCCAGACCATAATTATCGGTGAATGCCATCACAGACTGAATAGCGTGCCCGCAGGAAATAGGAGAACGGGTTGTCGAACCAAATTTCACGGCAGCCCCTTCTTGTTCAAGGCGTTCTGCCAGCAAAAATGGTTGCCAGACAAACTCGCTGGAGCCTAGCACCAAGACCTTTTCACCAACATTAGCCGGGATCTCAGCACCCAGATCATATTGAATATCGTCCAGCCCCAAGCGCCCCCAGTTCTGTGTGCCGATAATATCGACTTTTCCCCGTGCCGTGACATTCACCGCAGGCATAACGGGCACAGGCGCTGAACTATCCGCATCCCATTGCCACTCACCTTCTATCAGGGAAATAACTGAGACAGGAAGCGGACAGCGTTTTATGATGCTTTGCCCACTCCAGTCCGTCAGAGTCACTGTAATGATATGTTCAATATGCTCCATCCCGGCACAACGCAATGCCTCAAACAGATTGAGAAAAGTATTGCCCGTCGTTGCTTCATCATCAATCAGAACCAGTGTACGGGCATGGCTGACCCGCTGGCGCAAATGTTCTTCTTGCGGCCAGTAGATCAGGTGGTCTGTTGCATGACTATGGTTTTCCTTAAACTCACACAACAACTCACCTTCAACCGGATGGCGTGTTGATGTCAGAAATACAGGAGAAGTGACTTTATGCCGGGTTTCCTGAAAAACCCCCGCCGCCAGCCCCACCGCCGTTTCTGCCATCCCGATATAGAGCACCGGCCCGGGAAGATTAACTGGGAATTTATCTGATAACTGCTGATAAACTGTACGCATAATAGACGGACTGACCGGAATATGACGCCCGAGCACTTTGCTGACAAATAAAAATGCCCTTTTCGGATTACGTCGTTCAGCAATATCAAACAACGCTTCCAGAGACGTTTCACCACACTCAGCCGTCACAGTTAAGGTTCCGCTGTTTAACTGTTTTTGATAGCTTTGTTTTTGGTAACTTTGCTTTTTATCAGCCGGGAATGAGTGACGCTGAAGATGATTACATGCTGTCATACAGAAGCCTTTTAAAAGAATTTCAGCAATTTCAGGAAGTGAGGCAAAAGCAGTGGTGATTCTTTCATAAAACAAATTTCCCTTTCATAAACCAAATTTTTTTATCCAGACAACGCCTATTGCTAAATAGACATTAGCCAAATTTGTTACGTCCATTTTCCAGTTCAAATTCGGTGAAATATGCACCGAAGTCTAGAGCTTAGCCACACTTAATGTCAATCATAATATGATTTTTTAAATAAGAATTTGTTTGACTTTTCTCCATGGAAAAGAAATGATAAAACACGAAGCCAGATTGCTCTCTATCATACATTTAACAGATAGTTGCAATTTGTGAGGATCATAATATGACAGGATTTCAGCCATATATCTGGTCATATTATGATTTTCTACATAAGTGAAATTATCGCAATTCACTGATAGCGATTCACGATAAAAAATAAATCACTTATAAAACAATTCACCGATAAATAAGAGGTGTTATTAATGGTTTCATTGAGTAAAAATCAGTCCGTTTCGCTGACCAAGCAGAGTACTTCGCTGGCTAAAATTGATTTTGGTCTGGGATGGGATCCAGTAGCTCAAAAAAAAGGCTTCCTGTCACGTTTGTTCGGCGGAGACAGTAATGAAATTGATCTGGATGCCAGCTGCATTCTGCTCGATGCATCCGGCAATTCCATTGACATTGTCTGGTTCGGACAGCTTAAATCCGAATGTGGTTCGGTAAGGCACAGTGGCGACAATCTGACAGGAGAAGGCGACGGGGATGATGAAGTCATCAGCGTCGATTTAGTTAAACTGCCTGCCAATGTTGAATACCTTGCCTTTACCGTTAATAGTTTCCGCGGTCAAACCTTCAACGATGTTGAAAATGCGTTCTGCCGTGTTGTTGATCAAAACGGCAAAGAGCTGGCGCGCTACCAGTTAAACGAACAGGGTGCTCATACCGGCATTATTATCTCTTCCCTGCGCCGTAATAACGGTATGTGGGATTTCACCGCACATGGGGTTCCCTGCCGTGGGCGTACCATTGATGATATGTATCCACAAATCGTTGAAACGGTGGTGCGCTGATGAATCTGACTCCGGGGGGAAATGCCCCCGTCTCCAATCAAATGCTGACCATCAGGGTACTTTCAGGTTCAGCAGTCGATGTCTCCGCTTTCCGTTTGTATGCTGATGGTAAGGTGCAGGGCGATCCGGATATGGTCTTTTATGGTCAACCGGATAATGACGATAACACCATTCGCCTGTCCGGCGGTAATACCAATACCGCGTTTTCCGTTAATCTGCCGGCTCTTCGGCAAGATGTCCAAAAAGTTGCATTCACCGCGACCTGCGACGGCAGCCAGACTATCTCTAGCCTTCACAGCCTTTCTATTCAGGTCGAACTGAATGGGAGTGTGATTTTACAGGGGCAAGTTGAAGTTCAGGGGCGTACAGAAGCCGCGTTGATCCTCGGTGAGCTTTATCGCCGTAACGGTGAATGGAAGTTTCGCTTTATTGCTCAGGGTTTTAATGGTGGTCTGAAGCCTCTGGCAGAACATTTTGGTGTCGATATTGTCGATGATGCGCCAGCGTCACCACCAACTCCGGCCCCTGAACCGAAAAGTGTCAATCTGAGCAAGGTTTCTCTGACGAAAGAAAAACCCGCTATCAGCCTGAGTAAACGTGACAACTTCGGTGAAATCCGTGTCAATCTTAACTGGAATCAGGGAGCTGCTCCTGCCAGCCGTGGCATGTTCCAGAACCTGTTTAATACCAGCAAGGGGGTAGATTTGGATCTCGGAGCCTTCGTCCGGCTCCGCGATGGCACCCGTGACGTTATACAGGCATTAGGGAACGGTTTCGGTGCTTATCATAGCGAGCCTTATGTCCAGTTACAGGGGGATGATCGCACAGGCAGTGTTACTGATGGTGAATGGCTCCATATCAATGGTCTTGAATGGAAAAATATCCGTGAAGTTCTGATCTATGCCTTTATCTACGAAGGTGTACCAAGCTGGAACAATACGGATGGTATTGTCACGATTTACGTCAATGGCCAGCCTCCGATTGAAACCCGTCTGACAGAAGGGCATAACCGTAAAAATATGTGTGCCATTGCCCGTCTTGTTAATGACAACGGTGACATTCAGGTAGAGCGTATCAACCAGTATTTTAGTGGTCATAAAGAGATGGACCAGGCTTTTGGCTGGGGCTTTCGCTGGACATCAGGCAGTAAATAATACGTTTAATACATACTCGTTATACAAACTAACGGAGGGACTTATGTCCTTTTTAAACAAAATCAAATCGGCATTCAGTGCAGGCCGCGAAGAGCTGACCAATCAGGTTGGCCGTTTCAAAAACAAAAAATTCATGGAAGGAACTGTTGCCGTGTGCGCGCATGTCGCAATGGCAAGTAACGGCGTCAGCTCTGAAGAAAAACAGAAGATGGTGGGATTCATCAAAAGTTCCCCTGAGCTGAAAGTATTCGATACGACTGAAATTATCGAATTCTTCAACAAACTGGTCAGCAGCTATGAATTTGATGCTGATATCGGCAAAGGCGAAGCGATGAAATACATTATGGCGCTGAAGCAGCAGCCGGAAGCAGCACAGCTCGCTTTACGTGTCGGGATTGCAGTTGCCAAAAGTGATGGTGACTTTGATAACGATGAAAAAAATGCTGCCAGAGAAATATGCACAGCCTTAGGCTTTGTACCGGCAGATTTCGATCTGTAATCGCGGATAATTAAGAGGCTTACTTCATGGTATCCACGCACATTGGTTTTCCGATGGAAACCGTTGCTGTATTTATTATTCTGTCGGTTGGTGCGCTCTTTATCGACCTCTTTATGCATCGTCATGATAAGCCGATTTCGCTGCGCAGTGCCGCTCTTTGGTCTGTCTTCTGGGTTGCTGTTGCTTTTATTTTCGCGGGATTCCTGTTTGTCCATCACGGTGCCGAAGTCGCAAGCCTGTTTATCACCGGTTATGCACTGGAGAAGGTGCTTTCCGTCGATAACCTGTTTGTCATTATGGCAATCTTTTCCTGGTTCGCTGTCCCGGATCGTTATCGCCACCGCGTTCTTTACTGGGGCATAATCGGTGCCATTGTCTTCCGTGGTATTTTTGTTGCTATCGGGGCAAGCCTACTGACACTGGGGCCGTGGGTTGAAATGGTTTTTGCCGCCATCGTCGGCTGGACAGCAGTTATGATGCTGAAAAGTGGTGACAATGATGATGAAATCGAAGATTACTCACAACATCTGGCCTACCGTTTGGTGAAGCGTTTCTTCCCAATCTGGCCAAAACTGCGCGGTCATGATTTCATGCTTACCCAGAAAGAAGTCGATGCAGAGCTGGCAAAACCAGAAAATGCTGATGTAACTATTGGTCGTAAAACCAGCAGTAATAAAACTAATAGTGAAAAAGCAGGGCGTGTTGGTAAAGCAGCTCTTTATGCCACGCCACTGATGCTGTGTCTGGCTGTGGTTGAACTTTCTGACGTCATGTTTGCTTTTGACTCTGTTCCTGCGGTTATTGCTGTCAGCCGTGAGCCATTGATCGTTTACAGTGCCATGATGTTCGCCATTTTAGGTCTGCGTACACTCTACTTTGTACTGGAGGCACTGAAAAAGTATCTCGTTCATCTTGAAAAAGCCGTTATTGTCCTGCTGTTCTTTATTGCTATCAAATTAGGACTTAACGCATCTGAACATATGTTCCACCACGGTTACTCTATTTCGGCGACAACCAGCCTGTTTGTCGTACTCGGGGTACTGGCTGCCGGTATTATTGCCAGCTTGCTGTTTCCCGAAAAAGAAAAAACAAGCTAAATCCATAAATAAATGAGGAAAAAATAATGGGTGTATCTCTTTCTAAAGGCGGTAACGTTTCTCTGACCAAAGAAGCGCCAACAATGAAAAATGTTCTGATCGGTCTCGGCTGGGATGCCCGCGCGACTGACGGACAGGACTTTGACCTTGATGCTTCAGCGTTCCTGCTGGCAGCAAATGGCAAAGTACGCGGTGATGCTGATTTCATTTTCTACAACAACCTGAAATCTTCTGATGGTTCTATTATGCACACTGGCGATAACCGCACCGGTGAAGGGGATGGTGATGATGAATCACTGAAAATCAAACTGGATCAAATCCCTGCTGATATCGATAAAGTCGTTTTTGTTGTCACCATTCATGATGCTCAGGCTCGTCGTCAGAGCTTCGGACAGGTTTCAGGTGCGTTCATTCGTCTGGTTAACGATGACACACAAGCTGAAGTTGCCCGTTATGACCTGACTGAAGATGCTTCGACTGAAACTGCAATGCTGTTCGGTGAACTGTACCGCCACAATAGTGAGTGGAAATTCCGTGCAGTCGGTCAGGGCTATGCGGGTGGCCTGGCATCTGTTTGTGCTCAGTATGGCATTAACGCAGCCTAATTCGCTTTAATTAAGTGATTTAATGCAAAACCCTGCCTGATAATATCGGCAGGGTTTTTATTTCCTGAATAAGATTAACACTTCTCACAACATAATTTTCTCACCCCTTAAAGTACTGCTAAAGTATGACGAAATCTCCAAATGACACAAGGAACGTCAAATGAGTCTTCATGTTTTATTTCGCCACACTGATCTCCCCGAGTTAACCCTCAGTGGCAGCAAACTGAGTGATGCCGGGTTTATTTCTAATTCACTCTTTCATATATCCCAGCACTCAGATGGGATCATTCTTTCTCTGCTTGCCCCCGAGACGGATCTTACTAATCTGATCCACGAAATTGAAAACAAGCCAGAACAGGGAATAGATAATATTCGTGAAAATGGAGAACTTTATCTTGCCGGCGACTGGCTAACTGACAGTCAATTGATAGAGCAACCCATTAATATTGAAATAACGTTCGGGAAAATAATTCTTAAACCTAAGCAATAATGTCAAATTTTTTGTCGCAACCTGCCAGATAACTCAACCGGAAAAATACGCCATTCTCTCCGGTTGAGTTCTTAGTTCAAAAAAGCGAAAGTCTATTTTCCTCCCGCCAAATCCATAAAATTACCCGTTACATACGATGCATCATCAGATAGCAGCCATGCAATCGCTGCTGCAACTTCTTCAGGCTGCCCGCCTCTTTTCATCGGCAGGGAATCTTTAATTCTGTCAACCCTGTTCGGTTCACCGCCATCAGCGTGCATCTCGGTATAAATAAACCCAGGGCGAACGGTATTTACCCTTATTCCCTGTGCCGCAACTTCCAGAGATAACCCCGTCGTCAATGTATCTACAGCCCCTTTTGAAGCAGCATAATCAATATATTCATAGGGAGCTCCCAACCTTGCCGCTGCTGATGAAACATTAACAATCGCCCCACCCTGTCCCCCATGCCGGAAAGCCATTCTTTTGACAGCTTCTCTGGCACACAGAAAATAGCCCGTGATATTGGTGGCAAACATCTCATTCAAACGCTCAGCGGTTAGCTGCTCAATGGTAGTCTGAGCCTTTAAAATGCCCGCATTATTCACCAGCCCGGTAATATACCCCAGTTCCTTTTCCGCCTTCTGAAACAGAGCTATAACCTGCTGTTCATCGGTTACATCCATCTGAACAGCCAGTGCCGATTGCCCCAGGCTTTGGATCATGTCCACAACTTCCTGTGCGCGTTCTCTACGAGAACGATAACTAATGCAAACATGATGCCCTTTCTTTGCCAGATCAAGCGCTGTTGCTTTACCAATACCACGGGAACCACCCGTAATAATTGTGACTTTCTGCATAGGGCTATCTTCCTCACTATTTATGTTGAGTTTATTAATGCTTAATGACAAAAAGATCTTTCGTGGCTGTAAATCCGGATATATTGGCATAATACCCCCCAATATAAGGTTTTACTAATACCGCAGTCACAGCGTAATAAACGGGTGCAATAGGAGCATCTTTTATCAAAATATCAACAGACCTCTGAAAGTCAGCCTGATTATTGGTTTCTCCCGCTTTTTCCACCGAATTATCAAACTCTTTATTTGAATAAAATGAAGTATTATTACTTTGGTTAGTACTGAATATATTTAAAAAGGATACAGGATTATTATAATCTCCAACCCATCCTCCCCTGACAACATCAAACTTACCCTGATGTTCATTATCCAGCATGACTTTCCATTCTTCGGCTTGTAATTTAGCAATAACACCAAGATTCTTTTTCCACATAGAAGCAGCAGCAATTGCAATTTTTTTATGTTGCTCTGAGGTATTATAAACTAACGCGATGCTCGACTTTAACATCCTATAACGTTGGATTGTTGAAGCCAGTCGCGTTGACTTTTACCTTGTTTAAAATTAGCAAAAATACCCAACGTGTGGGAAAGCA